>NZ_LR134173.1:347500-647500 GCF_900635815.1 Legionella cherrii | reverse complement strand
GCCCGAGGATTTGGGGGAGTGATTCCTGATTTAGTTTGTGAAATTGCTTTGCCAAAGCTGCAAAAATAGTTATGAAGGAAATGAAATGAGTCTGCAATTTAATGTATTAATCATTGGTGGTGGTATCGTGGGCCTAACTGCGGCCTTAGCTATGGCTCAACGTGGTTTCACGGTAGCAGTGATTGATGCGGGTTCATTAAAAGTCAAAAATTCACAATCTGATACCCGAGTTTATGCGATTAATCATGCTTCACAGGCTCTCTTGCAGCAATTAAATGCCTGGCAATACTTGGAGAGTGCCCGCGTTTCTCCTTATCGTCGCATGTATGTTTGGGATGCTGAAAGTAAAGCCCATATTGATTTTGATTCACGTCACGTGGGTGCACAGAATCTAGGGAATATCATTGAAGAGTCCGTCTTAAAACACGCTTTACTGCAGCAAGTTGCTACCCAATCTTCCATTCATTTATTCCCTGAGTGCCGCGTGGAAGAGGTTTTTTGCGAAGAAACTGGAGTTCGAGTTTGCAGCAAGCAGCAGACTTGGGAAGGGCAATTGTTAATGGTGGCCGATGGGGCCCATTCTCCAGTCCGTCACCAACTCAAGGTGCCCTTAAACAGCTGGTCGTATGCGCAACACGCACTGGTTGCAACGGTGTCCGTAGAGCAAGCGCATCAGCAGACTGCCTATCAAGTGTTTCGCGCGGATGGTCCTTTGGCATTTTTACCCCTAGCGGATGCACACCAATGCTCCATCGTATGGTCTACCAAACCCGCGCATGCTGAGCAATTAATGAATCTCTCAGAACCGGAGTTTAATGCCTGCTTAACTGAAGCTTTTGCGAGAAAGCTGGGTCAGGTCGAAGTCATCAGCACACGTCATCAATTTTCTTTACAAATGAGACATGTCAAACACTATGTGGGAAATCGCTGGTTACTTCTGGGGGATGCAGCCCATACAATCCATCCTTTGGCCGGATTAGGTTTAAATTTAGGGCTGGCTGACGTAAATTCCTGGATGGATTGTTTGAATGCTGCTCATGGTACCCTGGTATCCAAAAAGGCATTAGGCGCTTATCAACGCGAGCGTAAAAATGCTGTATGGCAAACGATTTTGTTAATGGAAGGCTTTAAGCGCTTATTCAGTAATTCTTTTATGCCCCTTGTTACTTTGCGTGGCCTGGGTTTAAATGTATGTAATGGATTATCCCCTATAAAACGGTTATTTATCCAACATGCGCAGGGCACTCACCAATAAAATTCCAAAAAATGCCATTAACGTACTTTGACCTGCATGGAGGCGTGCCCGCAAAAAATAGTGTCTTAGGCCATGTCTTTAGCTCGCAGATGGATGAACTATTCAAATTCATTTTTCCTGATGATTGCACTGAAAGAGCTTGAGATTTTCCGGTACGCGCATGGGCATGCATAGATCACGTCAATGAGCACCTCTTTGATGGAGGTTAGGTGAAAATTAAGATTCATTGCTCATCCAGAAAATAGCTGGACAGGTTATTTTTTTTCACTAAAATTCGTGGCAAATAAAATGACGTAGAATCAATATGCCCAAAAATATTAAATTTTTGAACAAAGGAGTTCAGCTGCAAGCCCAAGAAGAAATGTTAGCAGAACAATTGTTATTTTTTCCTGACAGTGCAGAGTCTCAATTAAGACTATGTAATTACGTAAAGGATCAATGCGACCAACCCGACTTTAATTATTTACCCACCGATTATGATCAAGGGGTAATTATAGCGGCTATTCCCAATCTTGGTTCCAATCAACTGGGAGTCTATGCAGCTAAATCGTTTGCTAAAGGAGAAATTGTCGGTGAAATCAAAGGTATAGATTTATTCGGTGTAAGGCCTGGCTCTAAAATGGACCGAGTGGTCAAGGACTATCAAGGTGATTCTACTTATGTGTGGAAATTAAATTTAGATGATAATGATGAATATGCAGTAGTCATTGATATGCTGAAAGCAGGCTCTCATACACGTTGGGTTAATCACGCGGGAAAGCCTAATTTAGAAGTAAAGGTCATTTGTCGTCGATGGAAAGACGAGTATGGTACCACTCAATTTGATTATCATGCCTATTATGTCGCGGCCAAAAAAATTGCTTTTGCTGATGAGTTAACAATTTCTTACGGGGATGAATATTTTACAAAAGAACGTCCGCAAATTTGGCGCCAGCCACAAACTTTGATTGAAGTCCTGCAGGATTTGGCTAAAACACAAGATCAAGAAATGAATCCTGAAGAAATAAATACACGTGAAGAAATAAGAGACTTTTTTCATTTATTAACTCAGAAAGCGGTTCAGCGCAAAAGAGAACATAAAAAGCAATTGTATTTAGATCGAAATTTAGATCCTAAGATTTATGATTTGAATAAAGTAGAAGATGTGGCACGTTTTCAGACAAATCAAAAAATGGAGCTAAAAAGAAACTCATCTTATCATTTACTTATAGCACCTACGGTAAGAGGGAATGGGGAAATCCGTTACTCTCTATTTAGTGGCCAGACAATTCCTGCGAGAAAACGGCTCTGCCAACTCGTTGGCCAGAAAATGGATGATGTGCCAGAAAAAGGGATGAAATTATGGGCGAAACAACGTGATCTAGACATGAATTATCTAGTTCAATCAGGCGGAGGGGGATATCTCTATACTAAAAATCAAGCGTCAGAAGCCTATTGCATAGAAGGTGCCCAACATCGAAGTCAGATGAATGTACGTTTTGATTTTGCATCGGATTCATACGTAACGACACGCCAAATTCAACCTGGGGAAGAAATTCTTGCCTATTACAGTGATTATGATTATGGCGCTTTACCTAGCTCTTTACCTCAAATTGTCGCTGATTTTAATGAATCACAATATTATTACAAGGCTACCTGGAGTGAAAACGAACTGGCTATGGAGCATGTGATCCCCAAAACTCCGGGTTATAATATAGAAGAAACTGAGGAGCCCTCGTACAATCCATTTAAGGATGAGCTAACGAATGAGTGGATTTTGCAATCTAATTTTGAGTTCGATGAGAATGAGCGAATTCTAACCCCTGGCTATGATTACAATGCGTTAGAGCACGAATTTTCTCCACTTGTGGCCGAAGCTTGTGCAGATAATGACAGCAGCCATAAAGCGAACTTAACTTCTTGGAGTCCCACCTTCCAATTTGGGGAAAATAATTCGAGCAAAAAAAGGAAGCTCGCTGAACTGAGCGAGGACGAAGAAAGTAAGACAATGGTTATTTAAGACGATTTTTTTCAATCCGAACGCAGGGATCTCTTGAATGTGGCATTTATCCTGTATCGAAAATGTGTCATCAATTAGGAGATCCTTGGTCGTAAACTCCTCAGAGTTTGATGCGCTTCTTAGATATTTTTTTGAGCGACCTCATACCCAAGGTAGTGAAGGTACGCATACTGTAGCATCATGCTCTTCGATGGGAGATACCCTCATTATCGCTCGGGAGGCGGAACACATGACCAACAGGCGCTATTATTTTAAGCGGGCAAAATGTTCTCGACTAAAGGCTACTTTTTCGGCTACTGATTCGTTAGGGTGTTCCTGATAGTGCGCTTCGATTGTTCGGTAACGTTTCAAACCACCCTCCCTATTCGCAATTTGGATATTTAGGCCAGGCCGGGCATTGAGTTCGAGCATTAAAGGTCCTTGTTCTTTATCAAGGACTATATCTACTCCAAGATAACCCAGGCCAGTGAGGTCGTAGCAACTGGAAGCAATCTCCAGTATTTGGTTCCAATAAGGCACTTCTATATCCACAATAGGATTGAGCGTATCTGGGTGATAATCAATGATGTCATTATGAAATACCCCACCAAGGGTTTTTCCCGTAGCGAGATCTACTCCAACACCAATTGCGCCTTGATGTAGATTGGCTTTCCCACCAGACAAACGTGTTGGCAGCCTCACCATGGCCATAGCAGGATAACCCAGTAAGCTGATAATTCGAATATCAGGAATGCCTTCGTAGCTTACCTCAGCAAATACCGGATCAACTACTACTCGTTTCTCTATAATTGCATAATCTGAGGAGCCACCAAGACTGTACGCCCCTGAGAGCAGGCATGATAAATGATAGCTCAGCTCCTGAGTTGTGGTTAACTTTCCATTAATTTGTCGATAACGTCCATAGACTTTATCTTTAAACACTAAAATACCATCGCCACCTGAGCCCCGCGCGGGTTTAACCACAAAATCGTTATAAGGCTCTAAGCGTTCTTCTATGGTTTTAATTTGTTGTTCTGTTTCAATAATATCGTATAAAGGGGGAACAGCGATTCCTGCCTTTAGAGCCAATTTTTTTGTTTTTAATTTATCATCAACAAGAGGGAACAATTTTCTTGGATTGTAGCGTAATACAAAATCAGTATTACGCTGGTTAATACTGAGTATCCCATGATTTTTTAAGCGACGAAACAGCGTAATCATTCTACATGTCTCGCAAGTGATTTAAAGCGCTTCAGCTCAAATAATCGGTATCCTCGATATTGTCCGAACCACAATATCAAAGCGAGCAGAACTAAAAGAAGCTCGGGGAACGCAAAGACAAGGTATTGTAATGGTTCATAGCTCATTGCCCAATAAGAAATTACGGCCGCGACCAGACTTCCTACCCCCGATTTTATTGCTTCGGAGGCACCTCGCTCATCCCAGGTAATGCACATACGTTCTATGGTCATGGTTAAAATGACCATAGGGAATAAGGCAACTGATAGTCCTATATCTAATCCTAGATTTTGACTGATGACACTTATAAAGATCATCAGCAAAATGACAACAGTCAGAATTGCCGCGAGCCTTGGAACCAATAGCAACCTTAATTGATCCAGATAAAAGCGTGCCAGCAGACCAAAAGATACAATAATGACAAAGAGGGAAATCCCCCAGATTACATGAGTTTCTCTAAAGGCTAAAGCAATTAAAACGGGCATAAAAGTACCAAATGTTTTAATCCCGATAAAGTTACGCAGAATCAAGATAATAAAAGCACCTATAGGTACTGTTAATAAAATTTTATAAGTTGCCTGTACGTTGACGGGTAGTTGCAATAAAGAGAAGCGCAATAATTGTGAGTCTGATTGTAGACCTCTCGATTTGGCGATACTTAAAGCATTTATGGGGGTAGGAGACACCGTTAAACTAAATTGAGCTTTTTTACCACCAATTACATTAAATACAGGTTCATTACCATATTGCCAGACAAGAAAATCTTTAGGCAATCCGGCGCTACCTGTTTTAGGATTGATATAAACCCAATTTTTGCCATTAAAGACGGCCAAAAATGAACTGAGCTCAGCCTTGCTTTTTTGGGATAAATAAATTCCTTTTACCGGAATCGCTGCAATTTTAGACTGGTTCAAAATAAGGATTGCTGCATTAATCAGGCGTTCATCGCTAAAATCATTGCCGGTCAATAACTTGGCATTCCCATCTTTTTTATTCAGTTCCTTAATTGTACTTTGGGCAAAAGTTTTAATGTCTGCCGAGGATTGTCTTACTTGGTTAGTAATGGTTTCTACTGCAGATTTTTGGCTTTCTTCAAGCGGCTGTGTTTTGACTGCCGGTGGGGTTCCTAATGAAGATTCATTTCCCTCAGTTTGCCGGAAAATTGCCCTGTAATATAAGGATTGTGGGCCATGTGCGCGTCTGATAGACCATACTGTTTCCCGATTATCACCATTTAAATTGGTTGTTACCCCATAACTCCTTGATACAAAATACTCATCTAAAATCGCAAAATGTGTCGGTAAATAGGGTATATTAAAACTCGCCTTAATTGGTGTATTCGGATCTGCAACAAAACGCAAATTCGACTCAACCGTCCAACTATTTATTGTTTCAGTGTCAGTCAGTGGCACATCAAGTATAAAGTGTCGGTATAAAAAAATCCCTGTCCCTAGGATAAATAAAGTCAAAATAAGTCCATATACATGACGCGCATTATTTTTCATTATTTCTTAAGACTCTGATTTCTTAACGTAAATGTCAGTGCAGGATTTACCGCACCATTAAAAGCAATAATTGCATCTCTTCCTAAAAGCAAAGGGTAGAGGAAGCGTTTGCGATTGGTTAAATTGACTTTAATCGTTCTAACTTTATCTCCGAGTTGTATGGAGAGCAGTACAACAGGACGTTTGATGGGGGCGTGTGCCAGTATTTCTGAACCATGCTCTCCATCACGAACTTTAATTTTGACTCGGCCTTTGTATTCTGCCTCAAATTGAAAATCTCCGGTTTTCGTTGGAACCGTAAAACGCAAATAAGGAACGCCATTTTTAGTAATTTCGGTAATATTGGTCGCATTTAATGACGCTGACTTAGCTCCGGTATCCAGTTTTGCTGAGAGTGTTAAATTTTTATCTGGAAATGTAACTTTCTCAACATAGCCGTAAATTTGTGTTTCATTCGATGCCATAACAGGTCCAGTCATTAGTGCTGCAAAAATAAAGAGAGCTAGTATCGATCTCATTTAATCCTCTTTCCTGAGTTGTTATAATTATTAGTGCAATATCGTAGCAGGTTTTGCCTCTTAAGTCACAACCCGTAATTGGGTTTAAAGAAATATTTTTTGTACGAACTGAGTGTGATATCCTAATCAACCGCCATCTGAATTGTGTGTTTTTAATTCAGGATGAAACGATTATTGACATCAAGCACAAATATCCATATAATCCGCGCCATCCTAACCTCCGGTCATTTTTGTGTGTAAGAATGTCTATTAAGGGCGAAGAAGGTTCATCTTTAAATTCAAAAGAACTCGTTTTCCTCTTGGCAATTGCCGGCCGTATTGACGCGCAAAGTAGACTCCTCGCGCAAAAACTCGATAAAGAACGTTATATCTATCATGCTTATGCCGTTCTGGATTCCCTAAGCTCCTCGTACAGTATGTTTAAATACTTTTTAGAAGTATTTATTGCTAAGAGTGACGCTGACTTAATCCGTAAAATACTCACCTCCCCTGAGGGCATTGCCGCAGTTGCTGCAGAGGCAATGTTTTTAGTGTCTTTTTCCTTTCTTGCTAGTGTTTTTGATGGAGAAGAAAATAATTCCGTAAAAAAATTCATCGCGGCCGCGTGGCCCTATTTTCGTGATGTAATGAAGGGCTTGAAAAATGCTTATAAAGGATGGCGAAGTACGGTACAAGTCTTAAGCATGATCAGCGGGATGGATCTAAAATATATGGTTATTCCCGTTGGTTTGGTATTGGGTGTGTTTGCTGCCGCTAATCGCTTCTGGATACGCAGTATGGTCGAGCGGCGTAAAAAGCAAATGAATGAGAATAAAGAGCTTTTACTTGAAATCCAGCAGTTGACTTCATTAGCACGATTAGAGCGTAAATCTTATTTAGATCGCATAGAATATCAGAGTGTGGATGATCGTGTTTATGCCTTTTTAGCGGTAGGAGCGGGTGGATTGCTTGATGGTCTATATCTTTATATCGGTGTGGTAAGTCTTTCAGTTCTCTCTCCGCCCCTTTTTCTCGCCATGGCCGTCATTAGTGCTTTTTACACACTAGCTTGTGTTGTTACACGAATTTATGAGGAATATGATTTCCAGTTACGATTGGAAATTACGCAAACCCGCTGTAAATTGGCGTTAACAACCAAAGAATTAGAACTCACTTATGCCAAATTTATTGAGTTAAAAGAAAATGCCAGTCGAAAGGAAATAGACCCTTTCGAATTGAAGCAGTTGAAACGGCAACTTTGTCAATTAATTCAACAGTTTGAAGAAGAACGTCAATTATTACAAAATCAAACAAATCACAGTTATCTTACTGCGGGTTTATTGGGAATGAAGTATGGTTTGTTTGCTTATGGAGTATTGACTAGTATTTTATTTACTGTCTCTACGGTATTTTTTATTACTGCAAGTGTCTTCCCTCCTGCGCTACTTGCTGCATTTATTGTTTCTGGTCTGGTGTTAATGGTCGGAATGACCGCTTATATGTTGCATGCTCATTATCAGCATATGCAGAAAGAAAAAGCGGAGCTTGAAAAAGAACATCCTTATGAACAAGTAAAAGCGATGAAAAAGGATTTAGAGCGGCAAAAAGATGCTGAACTTTTAACAGCAGATCATTTTAAAACCTCATTAAAAGATGGTCTTTGTATAAGCTCTTCGCCACAAAGCTTCTTTCAAGAACGGTGTGAGGTAGGTCGTTCTCTCGCTTCCGGTCTTTCTAAGGGATTTAATTTCTCAAATTTTATCATGACCCCTTTTCAGGAAATGGATTCAGAGGGACATTACCAAGAGACACCGGTAATGGGCCTATTAGCGATAGCTAACGCAGTCTTATTTTCATTAGTTCTAGGCCTTAGAGCTTTGGCACGTGGATTGGGGCGTCCACCTCTAGGTCAGGTTAAGGCGAAAGAAGCTGGCCAGGATGAAGTGTCGACGGATAAAAGCAAGACCCAGTCCCATAGGGGATCAAGTGACTCTTTCAAAAGGAGCGCCTCTGATTCCCTGTCGAGGAAAGGTTCAACTTCTTCTCTTTGGAATTTCTTCTTTCATAACGATACAGCCCCTCAAAATCCCCCTCCAGATCGAACAATGCCCCATTCAAAAAGTGATTCAGATTTAACGCATCACGTGATGCCTAATTCCGGCAGTACAATTGTGGGTTTAGATTAGGATCATTATACATTTTAAATTGATGATAGATTCGAAACGTACGTTTTTTTGCTTTTACTTCCGCAAGCAACTCGTTGAAACACTGAGCTAATTGCTCCAGTTGTTGATTGATGATGGTTGACTTATGCGCGCAATTTTTGCGATGTTCTTCTGTGGCATCTTCGCGTTTAGTTTGTAGGTCCATATGGTATGATTTCAAGGACAAAATAGAAAGGCGATCAATGATCATTCCTGGTGATTCAGAGTTCACTGGACATCGACTAAAGTGTTCCGGTTGCAGTTGGTTGAAAAGCCATTCATCCATCGCCTCCATACGGTTATTACGCAATTGATTGAATCGGTCAATCTCACGCTTGGCTTGATATACAAACTCATAGCCCTGATCATCACGACGAGCCCTATCTTCCGCATGCCACAGTTGATAGTTAAACGCATGATTTTCTTCAACCAGCCGATAGAATTCTTGGTGTTGATGGACTATTCCTGAGGCTTTCCAGGTGATGATGGAATTTTTGTGGAGGTTAGTAATTTCTGCGACATTAATACTATCTGGCATGTTTTATCCTGTATTTTTTATAAGGCTGCCAGTTTAACCCATACTGAATAGAGCTACAAATTAGAGCCGAAATATTTATTATAAATGGCTTCGTAGGTCCCATCATTTTCTATTTGTAATAGCACCTTATTGATTCTGTCAATTAGAGCGGCATTTTTGGGGAGTGTGATGAGTCCATAGCCATTTCCTAGAACAATAGGAGGGCCTACAGTTTGAAAATTAATAACTTTATTAATGGTAAGATACTTAAAGATATTTACATTCATGATAATTGCATCCACATCATGATTGAGTAATGCCATAATCATGAGCGAAATTTTGGGATATTCTTTGATGTTATCTTGACTCGTATAAAGTAAAAGCGTGTCGCGAAGGTGGCTTTCTTGTACCGTGCCTATTTTTTTGTTTTTAATGTCGTCAAGGGTTTTTATGTCCGGGGACATGGTTAAAAATTGACCGTTGCTGGTCATATAAGGCAAACTGTAAATGTAATCTTGCGATGGTGTTTGCGGAATGGGAGCGGGGGGAAAGGTAATGTCTATGTCACCTGAGTTCAACATATCCATCTGGTTTCTCATGGTTATAGGTTTATATTCACAGGTTTCATTAAGACGTTTGCATAGTTCATTCATAAGATCGATACAAAAGCCAAAATAATGACCGCCGCCAGCCACTGCAGAAAAAGGAGGCGCTGCTTTAGAAACACCAACGACAATGGTATCACTGTAAGCAAGTGTATTGCTCATTAATGTAATAAAAAACAGGGTATGCCGAAGCAGCTTCATGCAGTTTATCATCCTTCTTGTGCATATTTAAAATCTAGGTTGCTGAAAATTATTTGTCAAATTTTAATGAAGCCCTCTTTCGTCAACGTGCTGGAAGTATGGAATTGTTCTCCGCTTGATAGGGGTAGGGGTGAGGCTTTATTGCCAGCAATAAGTACTCCCCCTCACTCGGATTTGGAGTTAGCGCATGGAGATTCCTCCAAGCCTCGGAATGACGAGGACAGGGAGCAGGACATTTAATTATTTGGGTACTTTCTTTGCCAAACATCTATCCAAGGCATTAGCAAAAGCAGTTTTTTCTTTGATGCTTAATGCAGCAGGGCCACCGGAATAATTTCCTGTTGCACGTAATTGTTCGTGCATATCTCTTAAATTTAACCGTTGTTTGATGGAGTTTTCAGTATATTCCTCGCCACGTGGATTAATTGCTAATCCTTTTTTGGCAATAACTTCTGCTGCTAAAGGGATGTCGGCGGTAATCACCAGGTCAAATGGTTTTAAATGTTCAGTAATATACTGATCTGCACTATCAAACCCCTTAGTGACCTGCACAGCGCGGATGAACGGAGAGTTAGGATAGGTAAGAAAGGAGTTCGCCACTAAAGTGAGTGACGTTTGTGTACGGACTGCGGCACGGAATAAAATTTCCTTAATTACTTTGGGGCACGCATCGGCATCTACCCAGATATGCATATTCGTTACATTGGCAAAAGAAAAGTGGAATGATTTTAGCAAGTAAGGCTGACTAGCGACATAGGCTTATTGTATAAATATAATTTTATTCTTGTTAAACTGTTCCACAATATTGGACAAACAGGTTCAGTTTTTTATTTTGGGAGAACGTAATGAGAATCTTCGCTTTTTTGTGTTGTTCGCTATGGTCATTTTGTGTCACCGCTGAATCGACTTTCCCTAGTGGATGTCAGGCAGTTGCTGTTCAAGGTGAAACAGTGACACTAAAAGCTAAAAAAAGCAGTTTGGTCTTTATTCATAATCTCGCTTCTACAGATATATGGATTACTCATCCAGTAGCAAATCCTAGTGCCAGTGCCGGTTGGACAACGCGGTTACAAGGTGGAAATTGGTCTGCCTTAGCCTTAAATAAAGGTCCATTTGCATTAAATTGCATTGAATCCAAGCCAGGTCATGAGCAACAAGTACCTTGTGAAGGCCTCATTGCTGTCTGCAAATGGGAAAGGTGTAAAGACTCCTGCCAATGACAAAGGCAGTACGTTTTGGGCAGCAGAAGATATGTCCTTATCTGCTTTAACTGCGGCAGTGGGTACACGTGGATTTGTAATTCCTGTCGCAAAACCCCAGTAAAGCGCAGAGCCACTTATCTTGCTACTTTCAGAGATAAGTGGTAGAACTGAGCACATGATGAGTAATTTAATACGATGAACACAAAATACAAACAGGATATACAGTGAGCAAAAAAACAAAAGATCCCTTTTATAAACGGGAAAGTGAAAAATACTCCGATCCTGTTCCCAGCCGCGAATTCATTATGGACGTTCTTAATGAATACGGTAAGCCTATGTCGCGCAATCAATTATTCGATAGATTACAAATAAAAGATGAACGCAAACAAGAGTCCATGGGATTTAGACTCAAAGCAATGTTGCGCGATGGACAAATTATGCAAGACCGGCGCGGGCGATTTTGTTTAATGCAACGAATTAACCTATCGCGCGGCACCGTTCAGGGGCATCCAGATGGTTTTGGCTTTTTTATCCCTGATGACGGATCGGAAGATATGTTTTTGTCTGCTAAAGAAATGCGGGCGGTCATGCATGGAGACGTGGTCCTTGCCTATCAGGTTGGCGTCGATCGTAAAGGCAGGCCTGAGGCGAAGATCCACGAAGTGATTGAGCATGCTAATGCGACTATTGTGGGTAGGTTTTTTACAGATCATGGTGTGAGTTTCGTCTTGCCGGATAGCAAACATTTAACTCAGGATATTTCTATTCCGCAAGAACTGGTGAATGGGGCAAAAAATGATCAAATTGTTTTGGTCGAATTAATTGCCTTTCCAAGTAAACGAACCCAAGCTATAGGCAAAGTAATCCATGTCTTGGGCGAGCATATGGCTCCCGGTATGGAAATTCAAGTCGCACTTTATGCTCACGGAATTCCTTTTGAATGGCCGGAGGATGTTAGCACTGAAGTAGCGAAAATCCCACAGCATGTCACCGAAGAACAAATTAAGGATCGTACTGATTTGCGTGGGCTGCCCTTTGTGACGATTGATGGTGAAGATGCTAAAGATTTTGATGATGCAGTTTATTGTTATAAAAAGCCCAAAGGCGGTTTCCAATTATATGTCGCAATCGCTGATGTCAGCAATTATGTAATGCACGATTCGGCATTGGATAAAGAAGCAGCGCGCCGTGGTAACTCGGTTTATTTCCCTGGCAAAGTAATTCCCATGTTACCGGAAGCTTTATCCAATGGTTTATGTTCGCTAAATCCTCATGTCGACCGGCTGTGTATGGTTGCTGAAATGGCGATCAGTAGTGAAGGTAAAATATCGCGCTCTCGTTTTTATCGCGCCGTCATTCATTCACATGCTCGATTAACTTATACCCAAGTGGGCTCTTGGCTTGAGCAGGACGCTGCGGATGAACAACATGCCTCTTTATGGCCTACATTGCAGTCTCTTCATGATTTGTATCATGTTTTATTAGTTACCCGCAAACTTCGCGGCGCTATGGATTTCGAAACCACGGAAACGCGCATCGAATTTGATGAAAATAAAAAAATTCAATGTATCGTTCCAGTGATTCGCAATGATGCCCATAAATTGATTGAAGAATGTATGTTGGCCGCGAATGTTGCCACCGCACGATTTTTAGAAAAAGCTGAAATCCCTACACTTTATCGAGTGCATGCGGCGCCAGAAGAAGACAAAATTACCGCCTTAAGACAGTTTTTAGGTGAGTTGGGATTGCAACTGAGTGGTGGAAAAAAACCTGGGCCTAAAGATTTTCAGCGTACTATGAATGCCATTGAGGGTCGACCGGACAAACATCTGATTGAAACGGTAATGCTTCGTTCTCTGAAACAAGCACACTATGTTGAGGCGAATGAAGGACATTTTGGTCTGGCTTATTCTGCCTACACTCATTTTACTTCACCCATCAGACGTTATCCGGATTTGTTAATTCATCGCGCCATTGGTCATTTATTGGATAAGAAGCCAATTTATGAGTTTGATTATACCCATGAGGATATGAATCGCTTAGGTAAACATGCTTCGATGACCGAACGACGCGCTGATGAGGCGACCCGCGAAGTAGTTGCTTGGTTAAAATGTGAGTACATGCAAGATAAATTGGGGCAAGTATTCAATGGGCGAATTTCTGCAGTAACAGGTTTTGGAATTTTCGTAGAACTTGATGAAATTTATGTTGAAGGTCTGGTCCATGTGACTTCTTTAAAAAATGATTATTATACATTTGATTCTGTAAAGCATCGCCTAATTGGAACACGAGGTGGACAGGTGTATCGTTTGGGAGACAAGATGACGGTATTAGTCGCCCGTGTGGATTTGGATGAGCGTAAAATTGATTTTGAGCCAGTAGAGGAAACCACAGAGTCATGAGTGAGCAGTATGTTTATGGGGTACACGCGGTTTCTGCTTTGTTAGCCAATCCACATCGAGTGACTAAAAAACTCTATATCAGTGAAGACCGTGCGGACCTGCGCTTGCAGGACCTCATTAATAAAGCCATGCAAATGGGTGTCTGCATTGAAAAATTGAGTATGCAAAAAATGAATCAGCGCTTTGCAGACTTTACTCACCAAGGTATTGTGGCAACGGCTTCTGCGTTACCCGATTATAATGAATCTCATTTGCTTGCCTTATTGGAGTCCAGTAAACAGCCTGTTTTGATTCTTATTTTGGATGGGGTCACTGATCCACATAATTTGGGAGCATGTTTGCGTACCGCAGATGCAACCGGAGTTGATTTTGTCGTGATACCCAAAGACAAAAGTGCCAGTATTACTCCTGTGGTAAGTAAGGTTGCCTGTGGTGCAGCCGAGTCAATCCCTGTAGTCAGAGTGACTAATTTGGTCCGTAGCATGAACCTTTTAAAGGAACATGGGGTTTGGATTTATGGTGCCGCGGGTGAGGCAACCAGTTCGCTTTATCAAACAGACTGCACTGGGAATATCGCAATGGTTATGGGTGCTGAAGGCGAAGGGCTACGTCGGTTGACGCGTGAGCACTGTGACGGTTTGTTCTCTTTGCCCATGTTAGGCAGTGTATCCAGTTTGAATGTTTCTGTAGCCACTGGTGTTTCTTTATATGAAATTGTAAGGCAAAGAAAAGGGAGCGGTTCTTAATGAGCGAATTAAAAATGAAAGCGGCAAAAGCTGCATTGCAATTTATCGAAGAGGACATGGTGGTCGGTGTAGGTACTGGATCCACAGTGAATTTCTTTATTAAAGAATTGGCGACCATAAAGCATAAAATTGATGCCTGCGTATCAAGCTCTAAAGCGACAGAAGCGCTTTTAAGAAAGGAAGGTATTCCCGTTATTGATTTGAACTCAGTACAGGAGCTACCCATTTATATCGATGGTGCTGATGAAGTAACCGAGCATGGTCAAATGATCAAAGGGGGGGCGGCGCTCATACCCGTGAGAAAATTGTAGCCCAGTTGGCAGAGCAATTTATTTGTATTGTGGATGACTCAAAGCTAGTTAAGCATTTAGGACGTTTTCCTGTCGCTGTTGAAGTAATTCCTTTAGCACGGAGTATGGTTGCTCGGCAATTAGTAAAATTAGGCGGCGATCCTGAGTATAGAGAAGGATTTATAACGGATAATGGTAATATTATTCTTGATGTATTTAATTTAACAATCAATGAACCATTGGATATGGAAGATCGTATTAACCGCATCACTGGCGTTGTAGAAAATGGTATATTTGCACATCGTACGGCGGATGTTGTTTTATTGGCTTCTCAGGATGGTGTAAAGCGCGTGAAATAGTAGAGGCCTCATCCCCACGAGCATGCGAGGTTGACGAAAGTTCCCGCTGCTCGGCCCAGGCTACTTATAATAAATAGGTTTTAGGCTAATGAATGAACATAAAGTTTATGTAAATCGAATTCTAAATATGAAAAAAATCAAGTTAATTGGTCTGGATATGGACCATACCTTGATTCGTTATAACTCGGAGAATTTTGAGTCCTTGGTTTATCAGCTCGTCAAAGAACAATTGGTCGAGGTAAAACATTATCCTGAACAAATTAAAAAATTAAATTTTAATTACCATGATGCAATTCGTGGTTTAGTCATTGATAGCAAGAACGGCAACATCTTGAAATTGAGTCGTTATGGTGCCATTCGACAAAGTTATCATGGCACCAAACAGATTGATTTTGTCGAGCAACAGAACATTTATCGCAGTATCTATGTTGATTTAGGTGATCCAAATTATATGGCAATCGACACCGCTTTTTCGATCGCTTTCTGTGTTTTGTATGGCCAATTAGTTGATTTGAAAGACAGCCTATATCCTGAGCAAATTCCTAGTTATCAAACCATAGCTCAAGACGTACAATTTTGTGTGGATAAAGTACATTCGGATGGCAGTTTAAAAACAATCATTAGTAAAAATTTGCCTACTTATGTGATTAAAGAGCGTGCATTAGTCGAGGGTTTGAAACATTTTATCCATCATGGGAAAAAAATTTTTATTCTTACCAATTCCGACTATTCCTATACCAAACTCTTACTAGAATATGCGATTAACCCCTTTTTAAAAAAGGGTGAGAGTTGGATCAATTTATTTGAATTTGTCATTACATTAGCGAATAAACCCCGTTTTTTTTATGATAATCTCCGTTTTTTGTCGATTAATCCTGTGAATGGGACCATGACTAATATGAGCGGGTCTATCGTTCCAGGGGTTTATCAAGGGGGCAATGCCAAAAAATTTACTGAAGATTTGCGTGTCCGTGGCGATGAAATTCTTTATATTGGGGATCATATCTATGGTGATATTTTACGATTAAAGAAAGACTGCAATTGGCGTACTGCTTTGGTTGTTGAAGAGCTTGGAGAGGAAATTGCGGCGCAAGCAAGGGCGATGCCGGTAGAGAAAAAAATTAGCGAAGCCATGAATGTAAAGAAAGAACTAGAAAAGCAATATGTCAATCTATACACCAAAATGATTGATGAAAGTTCAAACCAATACAGCCATGAAATTCAAGAACTGCAAGCGCAAATCAGTAAAATTGATGCACAACTTACAAAATTGTTAAAGGAACAACAAACCTATTTTAATCCAAAATGGGAACGTATTTTTCGCGCGGGAGCAGAGGAAAGTTATTTTGCATACCAAGTCGATCGCTTTGCTTGTATTTATATGGAAAAACTATCGGATTTGTTGGAGCATTCTCCGGCAACTTATTTTCGTGCGAATCGACGTTTATTGGCGCATGATGTTGAGGTATAGGCTTTTGCTCTCAGCAAAAGCGTTGACTTATTGTTACGAAAAATTGACCAAGAAACCACATTTGTGGGGATAACAATGACCGTACCTATCGATGTTTCACTTGTACACAGACTGATTCAGTCACAATTCCCACAATGGTCTGCTTTATCCATTCAGCCTGTAGAATTCAGTGGCTGGGACAATAGAACCTTTCATCTTGGCAGCGACATGACAGTTCGCCTTCCAAGTGATGCATTTTATGCGCTCCAAGTAGAAAAAGAGCAGCGTTGGTTACCCTATCTTGCATCCCATTTGTCTTTGCCAATCCCAATCCCTTTAGCAAAGGGTGAACCTGCAGTGGACTATCCCTGGCCTTGGTCGATTTACCGCTGGATCAAGGGACAAACCGCCTCCATTGCGCGTATTGATGAAATGAATCGATTTGCTGCTGATTTAGCTCAATTTTTGCTGCAATTACAAGGGATTAACGCGAGTGGTGGTCCAGTAGCAGGCGAACACAGTTTTTACCGCGGAGGAGCACTGTCAACGTATGATGCCGAGACACAAGAGGCAATTAAAATTTTGCGTCACCAAGTAGATAGTGGGACTCTTTCTGCAATCTGGTCTGAGGCACTGAGTGAGGCATGGCGCTCTGCTCCTGTGTGGGTTCATGGTGATATTGCCCCAGGCAATTTATTAGTCAAAGAAGGACGTCTGTGTGCGGTAATTGATTTTGGTCAATTAGCAGTCGGTGATCCTGCATGTGACCTGGTGATTGCTTGGACCTTTTTCAAAGCTGAGAGTCGTCAAGTTTTTCGTAAAACGCTGCAACTCGATAAAGCAACATGGGCGCGTGCTCGCGGATGGGCGCTATGGAAAGCGCTTATTGTCTGTGCAAGATTACCTGGGACTAATCCAGAGGACATTGAAAAGTCATGGAAAGTAATTGACGAGTTAATTGCGGATTATAATTTACAGTAAGGTGAGGACGATTTCTATTCAGAATGAATTTTGACCCAACTTATATTATATTGAAAGTTAACATAATGATTTGCTACTCCATTATGTTTATGAAACAAATGGGTAAGACACGCTATAAGGGAATAAATAATTCATAAGGAAAAAACATGTTAACTATGAAGCAATGGAAAAAAGCTATTTTTGCGTTGTGTTTGCTTGGAACCACCTTATTTGTTTGCTCCTGTAATACCAATCATCCCCCTTTTTCAACGAATAATGAAAAAGGTTATGGTGGAGAAGGCTCCGGAGAAGGGGGTAGTGGACATGGTGGCATCGGTGGCGTTGGCGGTGGTGCGCGATAGCTCTTTATCTCTTTATTTGGAAATACAGGCACGTGCTGCATTACTTTTTCAACGATCATCAACCAATGGTTTGAAGCAAAATATTTTCCTCTGAGAGGTGATAAGTTTTTTAAATTACCACCTCTTCTACCGAAACCAACGACTGATAATCCAACATTAAAAAATAATTATTTATAAAAATAATTTCTTAATTGTTCCTTAAGGTTTGATCTTTATACTTAATCCTGAACTAACAGGGAGCCCGGATGCGATGCGTGTATTAATTATTGAAGACAATGCCTTTAATGCATTTTGTTTGTCTCGACTCTTAGAGTCAGTAATTGCATCGGTATCAATAGATGTTGTGAGTAATAGTCAAGACGCATTGTCTTGTATAGATACCCATGTGCCCGATCTCGTTATCATTGATGGTGAGTTGAATTTGATTGATGAGTTATCGACTCATGGTCCCCAACTTGCAGCCGTTATTTTGCAAAAATATCCTCATCTTCCCATAATTGCTTGGTCAGATTCGGAGTTTATGCGTAGTGCTTTCGCCAAGGTTTTTATTCAATCGAATCGTTTAGTTAACGAATACAATACCTGGACAAAAACAGTCAACCCAGAGTGCATTCAAAAACCTGGTCTTTTTATTTTGATGACGCAGTCAATGAAAAGCAACCCACATACTCTCATCATACTCGTACAAAAAGACAATCCAATTATCATCTTGATTGCATCTAACCCGATACGCAGCTCGTATTAGAGCAGCGTAAAACGATGGGTGTAATCTTTATGCCGGATGGTTATCTCATTCGACACCAGCCATGGGCTGAATTTTCTCCGATGTTGACTCCATTCTCAGCATTGAAGCTGATGATCAATCAGCAAGTGCATAAAACACACGCTATAATTAGAGTTATCTATTCTAAGGACATATTAATAAGGTCCATTTCTTGAGGAAGCTACAATGGAATATGAATGGATGCAAAACTCCCATGATAAGAAAGCACAAAAAATACTCGAGGATAAAAAAACGAGTGGGAAAAAGACTTTGGGAGCCTTTGGCCAAAAATTAAATCAGACTGAAAAACACAAGAGCAAAGAGAGTATGCGCGCGGAAAAAAGCATTCTCAATTTGGAGGCACAAACCATTAAAACAGACGAAGACACCTTTTATGCAAAAAGTATTTTGCAAAATATACTGGAAAGTTCCATAGATTATTCGATTGTTGCTACCGATTTAAATGGAAAAATAATCGTATGGAATGAAGGAGCTTACCGCAATTATGGTTACCATGCTTCGGAAATGGTAAATAAAAAAAATCTACTTTTCTTACATATCCCGAAGACATTGAATCGGGAGCAGTTCAAGAGTTTATACAAAAAGCTTTGCAGGAAGGGAAAACTGAAGGAGTGTTTGAACGGGTTCGCAAAGATGGGTCACATTTTCTTGCTTCGGTTACCTTAAGCTTACGTCGAGACGATTCAGGTAAGCCTATTGGTTTTCTTTTAATTTCCAAAGACGTTACAGAAGCGAAGCGAGTTGAAAATCAATTGATTAAGACCAATGAAGAATTGGAACAATTTGCTTATATTACCTCACATGATTTAAAGGCACCTTTGCGTGCAATCGAACGATTAGCCACTTGGATTGAAGAGGATAATGCCGACAAGATTGATGAGAAATCAAAAGAAAACTTGTCATTATTACGTAAACGTACTTTGCGTTTGTCCAATTTAATTGATGGCATATTACAATATTCGCGTGCTGGTCGGGTCGATTTGAATGTTGAACTTGTCGATACTAAAATAATTTTGAAAGACATTATCGAAGGCCTTAATCCTGAGGGCCAATTTGAGTTTATATACCCTAAACAATTACCCGTTTTTCAAACAGCGAAGATTCCATTGATTCAGGTGTTGTCCAATTTGATAAATAATAGCATCAAACATCACCATCGAAAAAAGGGCACAATTACAATCGAGGTCGATTCATGGGAGTCATTTTATCAGTTTACGATCGAAGATGATGGCCCAGGCATTGAGCCTGAATTTTTTGATAAAATTTTTATCGTTTTTCAAACACTTAAATCAAGAGATGAATTGGAGTCCACCGGTGTTGGCTTGAGTATTGTGAAAAAAATTGTTGAATCTCAGGGAGGCAAAGTGATGGTGGAATCTCAAGTAGGCCATGGAACGGCGATCTCATTTACTTGGCCTAAGCAAATCAGGAAAAAAAATAGTGATTAGTCCTTGCTCTTATCTTTAGGAAATTCAAGCAGATTCCAATAATGATGTAATGATGAAATTATTTCCATAAATTGTGACACCTGAAAAGGTTTTACAATATAGCCAGCCACATTTAAGTTGTATGCCTCCATTTTATCTTTCTCACTATTTGATGTAGTAAAAATAAAAATCAGCAGTGATTTTAATTGTTTATTGGCACGGATATTTTTCATAAATTCTATGCCATTCATTTTAGGCATATTGATGTCCAGGATAATAATTTGGGGGGTGGGCATAATCTTTTTCTCGCCATTTAGCCCCAATAATTTGTTTAATGCTTCTAATCCGTTAGTTGCAATATGAAGGGGATTATCAATATTATTTTTTTTAAAGGTTCTTTGCACGTCTTTGATATCAATTACATCATCGTCAATGAGCATGAAATGAATTGATTTATCTAATTGATACATAATTTTATCCTTATTTACATGTATATAAATTATAGGCAATTAATTTAATTTTTTTCAAAATTGATAAATTTTTAGTACTATAATTAAAATAAGCCTTATAGAGGCATTGGCGCTAAATTTTTTTAGCCAAAATAGTTCCTGATTTCCGCAAACTTTTAAATATCATTTAAAGTACAGGAATGCGCGGGTGGAGAATTGTTATGGAAACTCACAAAAACGCCGTTGATATTCTGTATATCGAGGATGATGTCGTAGATGTCGAGGGTGTAAAGCGCATATTTAAAAAAGTTAAAGAATCTTGTGCGATTGAAGTGGCTTCCAATGGTGAAGAAGCACTTAACAAATTATTGGGACTTTATGGACAAGAAAAAATCCATCCCAAGGTGATACTTCTTGATATTAATGTACCCAAAGTAAACGGTATCGATTTGCTAAAAATTATTCGAAAGGATCCCTCATTAGCATTTACAGAAGTTTTTATTTTGACAAATGCGTATACTAAGGAAGATAAGCTAGCAATTAAAGATTTAAATGTGAGAGGGCAAATTATTAAACCTTTGGAATATGGTGATGCGTTGAATATATATTGGGCAACGCACCATACATAAAAAAGTCACTTAATCTTCATTTTTTTCTTTTGGTATCAAATACAATCGCATTATTCGCCAGGATAATATCAATGCACTTCATCAATTTTATTTGTTTTATAAATTTCAATTACATTACTTGCTAATTGACGGGCAGAGTAACCAGTCCAGCGGGATCCTGCTACATACAACAAACCTTGTTCAGTATGATAAACCCCGACTCCAATTGCTGCAATAATTGGTGCAACACCCAGTTTAATTTCACATTTTTCCGGGGATTCGATACAAAGAGAATTCATTGTGGCTTGAGAAATACTGATTGAAGTGCCTGGAGCAATAGAACAACTATCGGTGTCCAGGCAATCGTAGTTAAAAACGCGTGCTTCGGCTATCTGGTCACTCGAATTAATAATCATTAGATCTTGAGCTGCTTGGGCGCTCCATCCAAGAGAAAAACAAAGAATAGCAAAAGTGGCTTGTAGTATCTTATGAAACATCTTCTTAGTCCTTTTAAGTGTTTCAAAAAGAATAATAGAAGAGCACGCGGAATACAATTCTAATTCACCTTATATTCCGCCAAAATTTTTAATGGGCGGCATCCCAATTAGTCCCTGTACCAATAGAGACTACAAGAGGAACGGACAGTGTCACCGCATGTTCCATCAATTCGCGAACTCTTTTTTGGCAGGGCTCTACCTCTTCTTTATTGACTTCAAAAACCAATTCATCATGGACTTGCATAATCATTTTGGCAGATGGATTTTTTTGCTCATTTTGCCATTTAGCTATGGATATCATGGCTTTTTTAATAATGTCTGCTGCAGTACCTTGCATCGGCGCATTAATTGCAGTTCGTTCAGCTGCTTTTTGGCGTACCATATTGCGTGTATTAATTTCAGGTAGGTACAAACGTCTGCCGAATAAGGTCTCTACATAACCGAGCTGATGAGCCTGTTGACGGGTTCGGTTCATGTATTCTAAAACTTTGGGATAACGCTGGAAATAAGTATCGATGTAATATTGCGCATCCTGCCGTTCCACCCCAATTTGTTTTGCCAGGCCAAAGGCAGACATTCCATAAATCAAGCCAAAATTGACTGCTTTTGCTCTGCGACGTTGTTCACTGCTCACTTCTTCTAAGGGCGTTTGAAAAATTTCGCTGGCTGTTGCTGCATGAATATCCCAACCTTGGGCAAAGGCTTTTAGTAAATTTTCATCCTGCGATAAATGAGCCATGATTCGCAACTCGATTTGAGAATAATCTGCTGCCAGGATAAGGCAATTATCGGGAGCGATAAATGCGGTACGAATCAGACGCCCCTCTTCACTTCGTATTGGAATATTTTGCAAGTTGGGTTCACTTGAGGAAAGTCTACCTGTAGCAGTAACCGCCTGGTTATAGGATGTGTGCACTCTATGAGTTTGTGGATTAATTTTTTTAGGCAACGTGTCAATGTAGGTAGAAACCAGCTTAGTAAGACTGCGGTATTCAAGGATTACCGCAGCAAGACGATAATCATAAGCCAGCTCTTGTAATACAGACTCTGCTGTGGAAGGTTGTCCAGTTGGTGTTTTTGCGATTACAGGCAGTTTATGGGACTCAAAGAGAATTTCTTGTAATTGTTTGGGAGAGTTCAAATTAAAAGGTTTGCCTGCCAGTTGTAATGCTTCTTGTTCTAAGGCATAGATCCGCTCTTTCAAACGGTTCCCATGTTGCTCCAAGGTCACGGAGTCTATGAGCACTCCCAATCGTTCCATATCGGCAAGTACCGTGACTAATGGCATTTCGATGTCATTGAATACACTTTGCACTGATTCCGGGATCAACGGAAAGAGTTTATTGTGCAACTGCAAGGTTATTTCTGCATCTTCTGCTGCGTAAGCTGCTGCTTTTTCCACTGGAATTTGATCAAAACGTAATTGTTTTGCTCCTTTACCAGCAACTTCTTCATAACTTATTGCTTTATGCCCTAGATATTTTAAGGCTAATGAATCCATATCATGACGCCCGGCACCGCTGTTGAGTACGTAAGACTCTAACATCGTGTCGTAACGTATGCCTTTTAAAGTAATGCCATGATTTTTCAACACCGCATAATCGTATTTGAGGTTCTGACCAATTTTTTTTATTTGCGGATTTTCTAAAACAGGTTTTAAAGCGGTTAATACTTCTTCACGAATTAATTGAACTGTTCCATCTGTATGAGTAAACGGGATATAAACCGCTTTTCCCTCCTCAATCGCTAAAGAAATGCCAACGATCTCGGCCAACATAATGTCAATGCTGGTTGTTTCGGTATCGATACAAAATGCTTGGCATTGTTCCAGTTGATTGAGCAAATGATCGAGTTGCTGGTTCGTTGTGATGATGTCAAAGGGTATACTGGAGATACCTGGTTTGTTCGAGGAGAAATTGCCCTCTTCACCAAGGAGTTCTTTTAGCCAGTTTTTGAATTCAAATAGGCGCGTTAATTCAATAAGCTGCTCTTTATTCACTGGATTAGGTTTTAATTCACCCCAAGTTAGAGGTAGCTCAACATCGGTTTTGATCGTGACTAACTTTTTGGATAAGGGGAGTTGTGGAATACTTGCTCGTAAATTCTCGCCAATTTTACCGCCAATTGCGTCTGCGTTTTGAATTAGGTTATCCAGATTTTGATATTCAGTAAGCCATTTGACAGCTGTTTTGGGCCCACATTTGCTAACTCCAGGAATATTATCGACGGTATCGCCAATTAGAGTAAGATAATCAATTACTTGTTCTGGTTTAATGCCAAATTTGGTTTGGACTCCTTCAATATCCATGGTGGTGTTGCTCATCGTATTGATTAGCGTAATATGTTCATTAACCAGCTGGGCCATATCTTTATCCCCAGTAGAAATGACAACTGGGATTCCTTGTTCTGTGGCTTGTTTTGCTAAGGTTCCTATCACATCATCTGCTTCAACGCCATCGATAATCAGTATGGGAAGCCCCATGGCTTCCAATAACTGGATTAAGGGTGCAAATTGGATGCTTAAGTCATGAGGCATGGGCGGCCTATGAGCCTTATATTCTGGATACCATTCATCCCTGAATGTTTTCCCCTTGGCATCAAAGACTACGGCTAATTCTTCCGGCTGATAATCTTTAATGAGCTTTTTAATCATATTGGCTACCCCATAGATGGCCCCTGTGGGTTGCCCTTTTGAGTTAGTCAAAGGCGGTAGTGCATGAAATGCACGAAAAAAATAGGATGAGCCATCAATGAGAATCAAGGGTGATGTCATGGTTACTCTGCCTCTTCTTTGGCAAGTTGTTTCTTCAATAATTCAATTTGTTCCGAAAGCGCTTTAATATTTTTGCGCATCAAGGGAATGCGATTAACCCCCAACTCATGTTGAATGGCCAGATCTTTGGGACGAGCGGGATTTCCTAAATAAATATTCCCTTCTTTCAGGTGTTTGTTCGGAGGTACTCCTGTACGAGCCCCTAAAATTACCCCATCATCAATGCGTACATGATCACTCACACCAACATTGGCAGCAAAAATTACATGATTTCCTGAAGTGGTGCTTCCGGCGATACCGGTAAAACCACAAAGGATATTGTGTTTACCTAATTTAACAGAATGTGCTACTTGGACCAGATTATCAATTTTAGTCCCTTCACCAATAACCGTTGCCCCATTGTGGCGCGATCAATTGCGGTATTTGCACCTATCTCTACATCATCCTCAATAATGACCCGTCCAACATGTGGAACTTTGAGATGTTTGCCATCAACAAAGGTATAACCAAACCCATCAGAGCCTATAACCGTAGAGGCATGAATAATGACTCCGGAGCCAATTTGACATTTATCGTATACGGTGACATGGGAGTGTATGGTGGTATTATTTCCTACAGTCACTTCACGGCCAATATGAATGTGACTTTTTAAAATACTGTGATCACCGATAATGCTGCCTGCTTCAATCACTACATAAGGGCCTATAAAGACCTCATTTCCCAATTGCACTCCTTCGCCAATGACTGCAGTAGGATGGATGCCAGGAATCGTTTTTTGAGGCGGATTAAAATGATGCATCAAAGAAATGAAGGCTTTAAATGGATGCTTTACCTGTATTAATGGTTTTTTTGAAACAGAAATCTGTTCGTTGACTAATATGGCAGCTGCTGGAGAGGCTTCTGCTAATTTCACATTTTCATTACTATCAGCAAACACAATGCTTCCGGGGCTAATTTCATCAATAGGTGATAAGACAGAAACTTTTATTGAGTCATCACCAATGACTACCCCTTGTACTTTGTTTGCTATATCACGTAGTGAATAACTCATCTGTTGGCCTTTTTTTATAAAATAGCTGATTATATACTCAAGAAACCTCCATTGCTATGTTTTAGGCTGCTTCATTTTTGCGGATGAAAATCTGCATAAAAGAAAGAATGCAGGCCATTTAACTGATAAATAGTTAAACCCCTTGTTAACCGTTTTTGATTTATTCGCCCAGGATTTCAACAAGGTATAATTGTAGAAAAAAATTTAGCTCTTGTTCTCTTTGTTCTAATGATAAACATCAACTGGAGAGCGTTAATGCTTCTTCTTCAAGACGTAATGATTCCATTTTTAATGTGACCGCTTGCACGAATAACTCTTCTATATTTTGACCTGTTTTTGCGCTTGCGGTCATATAACATAAATGATTAGCCTTAACAAAGCTGTTCAATATTTTAATGTCTAATTCTTGATCAGCTACTGCATCACTTCTTAACCCGACTAGAATAATTTTTCCCAAGCTATTTCTATCTAAATGACGATTAATTTCTTCCAGCCATTTTACAGCACCATCAAAGGTTACTTTTTGGGTTAGATCAAAACCTATAATCGCAATGTCTGCTTCTTTAAAATAAAGCCTGCATAAATTGCCATAACGTGCTGCGCCGGATATATCCCATATGTGAAGATTTACTGTGTTTCCATTGACTTCAAACAATTTATGATAAAAATTTGCGCCCATTGAAGCTCTCACACAGGTAGGGTATTTTCCCGAAGTCAGTGTTTGTAATAGCGAGGTTTTGCCGCAAACGTCCCCGACAAAAATCACCTTAAACGATGGGAGTATCTCCTGCTCCTTGAGTTCTTGCAGTTCAATGTTTGTACCAAAAAAGCCAAATTTTGTTTTCATTTTTATAGCTCCCTGGGAATTTATGTAATCATACTGATAAAAATGTCACATATAATCAAGTCATTAACAAATGAAAAGAGAAAGACTGCCTAAAGGTTTTAAAGAGGCAATAATAGTCTAACTCTTCTAATTCAATAGCCACTGCACCTGTGTTCACGCTACAATTCTCGCAGAGGAGGTATAGAAAAGTAGATCCAAATACTGTATAAAATTACCCTGAATAATCAGGATTTCATGATGAAAAATCAAAAGGATATGTAATGTTTAAAAAAATAATAGTGTCAGGGTTTTTTGCATTCCTTTCAATCAATGCCTTTGCTACTGAAGACCTCTATGCCCCTGTTTTACCCCAGGTGTGGTCGTCTATTATTATTGCAAGCGGTGGGCCAGCTTGGTCTAATCCGGGGAAAGATCAATATCTTTATCCTTTCCCGCCACCCGAATACAACCGTTATCTTGCCGATTCGAGATCGGATTGGTTAGGCACTGGTGAACTCTTTTTTGGATTGCAACATTTTATCGGTGCGAGCAATGTCATTGCTCAATTTGGTCTTGGAGTTGCAGCAGCCAGTGATGCTTCTCTTTCGGGTACAGTTACAGTGAATGGAGTTCCCGATGTTTATACCTATCAGTATAAAGTAAGTCATTTCCGAGCAGAGTTTAAAGGCAAGCTCATCGGTAACGGTTTTCAAACGCTACAGCCTTATCTTAGTGGTAGTTTTGGTGTAGGTTGGAATCATGCTCATGACTGGCAGCCTACAACAATCGACCCTATTCTTTATCCAACGTATTGGTTTACTACCTCCAGTATAGTCGCCTTTTCTTACACTCTTGGCGCGGGTGTCCAAAAAATGTTAACTCAAAATTGGCAAGTAGGTGCGGGAGTGGAATTTGCCGATTGGGGTAAAAATTATTTGGGGGGCGATGGAGCAACTTTGAACCAAGGTCCAGGCATGCCTCATTTATATACTACTGCCTTAATGTTCAGCATAGGCTATATGTATTAATCAGCCTATTGCTTTTGCACCAGAGATTATCCAAAGATGTAGGTTGGGCCAGGGACCAACCTACATCGCTACAATCCATCAATGAGTAAAAGTTAGCTTAAATACCGTGTCGGAAAGCAGCCAGATTTGTTCTTCATTTGATGTATCTCCGGAGAATTAACGCCATATTAGCCCCTCCAAAGGCGAAATGATTGGATAGGACGATATCAATAGCCTTTTTACGTGCTTCATTAGCTACATAATCCAAATCACAATCAGGGTCGGGAGTTTCTAAGTTAATCGTAGGCAGCAACAAATCATGTTGCAGACTAAGTGATGTGGAAATGACTTCCATGACTCCAGAAGCTCCGATCGCATGTCCAATCATTGACTTTTGTGCCGTGATTGGAATCTCATAGGCTCGTTCACCGAATAGTGATTTAATCGTTTGCGTTTCAACTCGATCATTTAATGGAGTACCAGTACCATGAGCTTTCAGATACTGAATATCGCGAGGTGATAATTTTGCATCATCTAATGCCTCTTGAATCGCACGTTGTTGCCCTTCCGAAGAGGGTGCGGTAATATGAAAGGCATCACAGCTGGAGCCAAAACCAATTATTTCTGCAAAAATAGTAGCTCCACGTGCTCTGGCTTGATTTAATTCTTCAAGAATTAAAACGCCAGCTCCTTCAGCCATTACCATCCCTTCTCGATGCAAATCAAAAGGGCGGCAGGCTTTTGTTGGATTTTCATTGTTAGTAGACAATACCTTTAATTTGCACCAGGCAGACATCATTGATTCCCAAAGTGGTGCTTCAGTACCGCCACAAATCGCCGTGGAAATCCTCCCATGAGCAATTTGATGGTAGGCGGCGCCTATGGCATCAGCTGATGAAATACAGGCATTGGAAATGGTTGAATTAGGACCTCCAAGACCAAAGGCAATGGCAACAAAATTCGCAATAGAGTTGGCCATGCCTCGGATCACCGTCAGGGGTTGCATTTTTTTCCAATTATCAGCGAAGAAAAATTGATAACTTGCTTCTGATTCGGGATAGCCCCCCATGCCAGTACCCATGAAAGTTCCTGCTTTACTGAGCTCATGGGCAGTAAGTCCAGACTGTTCTATGGCATTATGTGTGCAATAAAGAGCGAATTGGGCAACTCGTGGATAACGCTTGTTTTTATTCAGTTCGGGTAGATGCTCTAGGGAAAAATCAGTAATTTCACCAGCTATTTGAGTGGGATATGAAGAAGGATCATAACCTTGGATGCGTTTTATTCCGCATTGTCCCTGTTTTGCAGCCTCCCAAAATTTACTTAAGCCTGTTCCTATGGAGGAGGTTATTTCCATACCGGTTATGACAACCCTTTTTTTCATCAATGATCCTTTTAATTTTAATCGATGACGCTTTTTATGTACGTTGAAAGAGCGACTTCTATGTGAAAAGCTGATCGGACAATACTAAAGGTGGGGTTTAAATTCTGTCAAGCTCTACGATGAGGTTTTATTTTACAGAAAAATGTTTGCCCAGATACATAAAGCTTCTGGGGAACCATGATGTACATTAATGGCGCTGTTTTGGCTTAACTAATTTTTGCAAGGTGTAGAGATCGATTTCCCAGTATTCACAGGAGTTTTGTGTGAGAAAACCGAGTCGGGTATAGAGATTTAAGGCTTTTTGATTGTGCGTTTCTACATCGAGATTGAGTTCCGGCTTGCCTTCGCTCAAAGCATAATTAATGCAGTGGGAAATCAATGCTGTGCCTAAACCCTTTCCTTGGCGAACGGGCAAAACTGCAATATCAGAAAGGGTAGCGCCATGTTTTTGCCAGCGTATATGTGCCTTACCTATAAGATGGTTGTCTTCAAAGGCCAATATTATTTGATAGGTTCTATCACTTAATATGTGTTCAAAACGAGGAATTAATTCGGATTGAGTTTTAAAAAAACATGCCTCATCCAGAACACAGAGTAAAGGAATATCCTGCTCTGTTGCAGTGCGATAGGTCAGATTTTTCTTATAATCCAGTAAGGGATTTAAATCATGTCGCTCCATGTAATATTCGCTATGCATATAAACGAATCCGAGATCCGCAATCCATTGCTCATTCAAATGCGAGGGACTAGAAAAAACCAATTTAAAAAAGCCATGTTCTTTCACCAAAGGCAAAATGGTGTGAAGCATTTCTTTAGCAATGCCTTTACGTCGATAGTCTGGATGAACAAGCAGTGAGATTTCAACCGCATCCTCATAAAAGAAAAAAACACTTAAGAATCCAACTAAATGGTGTTTGTCATAATGCAGTAAAATCGTAGGTAAATTACGTTTTTGAGTGAGCAAATGCGTATATAAATTAGGGACGCTGCCATCCTTTTTTTTACAGACGTTCTTTAATTGTTCTAGATCATTGAGTTGATCTTCATTGAGTTGATTTGTATTACTAAGCATAATTTAATAAATAGAACTTGTTTTTCTAAAGAATAGCTTGTTTTGTCTTAATTTGCTCTCATTAAAATTGAAAATTTATTAAAAATGTAAGTTTAAAACGGCAACTACAATTTCCAAAATGATCAATACAATAATGATAATCTCCAAATTATGACCATGTCGATTGTCCAAGTAACCATTAAACATATCAAAGATTTCATTGAGCGTGTCCAAGCGATGATTAATTGCATTGACACGTCTTTGGATGTGCAAGTACCGTTCCAACATAGAAAAGTGCTCTTCCAAAGTTGGATGTTGCCAAAAATATTTTGGATGATAAAGGAAATTACTAATTAAATTCATTTCACTTTTCGCACCAAGTATTTCTCCAATAATCTGTTGGATTTGGGTGCGGCTAATTTCCATCTCACCCGTGATTGAAAGACTTTGGATCATCGGATTATATTTTTCAATCAGTGCATCAATGATGGTTTCAAAATATTGTAATTTTACTGATTGAGAAAACCCATAAGAGAGGCTGAGTTTGAGCTCATCACTGTCATCTTCAATGGTTAAACAATCGACATCGAAAAAATCATGTGGCTCTATGGTGGTTTTATCACTGAACTGATAATGAAATTCATCATGCACTAAAAGAGTTACGGGTTTATCAACCAGCAGTTTGATCGTATTCAAATAATCATTAATTTGATAACGTTTGATCCCCCAGGAAACAACCGTACCATTTTTAAAAATAAAAATCGTATGATCTTTGTTGTGGTTTGCACTTAATTTAAGAACATCTCGGGTCTTCAATGAAGTAAATTCAGTGGAAGAACTTTTAAAATGATTGTCCACTCGTGCTAAATCAATTGTTTTGGCAATACAAAAACTCAAGCATTCCATGATGGTAATAACCCGCGAAATAAAGCTTTTTAAGGTAAAAAAAGAGATACAAACTGCTGTACCTAATACCCGATATTAGGATCAGGTACAGCATTTTACAATATATAATAATTATCTCAACTTTAACTATTATACACTATCTGCAACTTCGCGGCTTGGATAAGTTTTTTTTCTGTCAGTCGCGCCACCTAACCATTGCGGGCAAACTTCTAAAATTTCTGCAATCTTGTTGAGCTGTTCGTTCCCTGGAAGTATATGGCCGAAAATTAAAGAATTTGCTAAATGCCGTGAAACACCAAAAACTTTAGCTACCGCTTTGATTTTCTCCGCTAAATCTTCAGGAAAGCCCAATGAAGCTAACTCGCGATTAAAGCGTTGCGAAAATACTTTACTGTTCATTTTCTCCTCCATGAAAAAAATATTCAGCATCATGCTGACCTATCCCAGATACCTGTCAATCCATGATTCAGGTAAGAGAGTTATAACTCATTTTTTTTTAATAGCAAAGAGTTTTTTAGCATGAAATCATATAGTTATTATTTAACTTGCCATTATGATAACTAGTTGACCAGTAGCGGTTTAAAATCAGGGATAATTCCCTGCAGAATGCGAGGCTACCCGTGAAATGAAGGAAGTGCACCGAGTACAGGCTGTTGTTCATTTGATAAATGAATAGTATAATAAATATACGATCTGATAAATAATAATTCTTTTGATGATGTCAGAAAAAAATACAGCCGTATTTTTGAATGAGGTGTAAAAATGGGTAGTAGCTATAAAAGTATTTATGCGGAATTAGGCGCCAGCGAAAAAGTGCAACAACTTCATCAGCAAGCTTTAAATGATCGAAATCAACTTAAATTAGGCTATCTTAATGAAGCATTTGATGTTTATCTCGACTCTAAAGAAACAAAAGATCAGAATCCAGAACAACCACAAAATATTAAAGCGTATAAAAAATTAGCTGAAAACAACCCCCATTTTGCTCATTATTATAAGGCGGCTCTTCTCTTGTATCACGAAAAATTAGATGCTGCGGTAGTGGAAGCCAGAGGAGATGATGCATTAAGAGAGGCATTTCAGCTTGCATTAACGAGCTTAATTTCAAAGAAAATTATAAAAAATGATAAAGAGAAAATGGAGGCTGTAATTACCTCTCTAGTCGACAAGGCCAAGGAAATTGGAGCAAAAAATTATGCAACAACGAACGATTGGCATATTGGCTTAGCTGATCTGATTGTTGCTCAAGGCGGTTCCAAAAAAGTGCGGGAGCAAAGGTTAAAAGCAGAAAACGAAATAAATAGAACCATGCAAAATGCTTTGACTGCATTAGAGCCTTATGCACGTTATGGAACAGAAAGAATAGATTATAATATTGCCAAAGTAATAGAATGCGCGTGTAAACAGTATGAAGATTTAAACCCTAACCCTAATGTGAAACGGCAAGGCGATCTTAAGGCAATAAGAGGTATAATAAAAAAACATCAGGATACTCAATCCTCCCCTGATGATGTGGTTAAAGAGATAGCAAACTATTTTTTATCAGAAAACTTTAGTAGGGGCTTTTCAAGTCGATTTGAAGATTTAATTAAGAAAGCCATCAAAGAATACGCTGTAAGACACCACAAAACTGGCAATGATATAAGAACCTTGCAAACAAAGACATGGTCTGATTCTACTTTAGACAAAGAACCAAGAAAACTAGTGCTCGCTGTGCATGGCTTACAGGACAGCGTCAATACTTTTAATGTAGTCGCCAATCAATATGTCAGAAAAGGCTATAAAGTCATCAGTTATGACCAGTCGGGTGCTGCGTTTGATGAGTCTCGCGGGAAAGAGGACTTAAATATTAAACAAATGCAATTTGATTTTTATAGCATGTTAGAAAAAGCCTATCGCGATCCAAATGTTGATGAAATCGTTTTACTAGGCCACAGTTTAGGTGGTGCGGTTATTGCCAACGCACTAAATACGATACATGAACTGAATGAAAATCCCCCAGAAGGTATCGCTAAAAATAAAATCAAAAAGATTCAGTTAGTCGCTCCAGCAGTCATGAAAAACCCACTATTGCAAATTATCGGCAATATACCTACGCTTTATCGAAATCCAAGCGATAAAGATGAGCACGCACAACTGGTAGGACAACGAGGAATAAGACGCGAGGGTGGGGCTTCTGCTCTTTCATCGCTTGGGGATTTTATCACCTTTGTAGCCAATGCGTTTAAAAACTTGTCCCGATTTTTCAAAAAAGAGGATGTTGATAAGCTCATTCCGATAGAAGTCCATTATTCTGAAAACGATGGTTTGGTCAACAAATCCAATTTTGAAGAACTGGCGGCGATTCAACGTAGTCCTAAGACTGAGTCTAAGGCTAAAATTTTTAAAAATCCTGAGGGACAACACCATCTTCACGCAGCGCCAAGTTCGACGCTAGTTGAAGGAGTTGAGGAGCTTCCAGATATCGATGATCAGCAATCTTCATTAAAGTTATAACCGTACCTATAATCGGGCTTCGGAGGATTCCTGAATCTCTTCAATTTCAAGGATAGGTATCTTGAAACCCGATAATGTATTTCTTGGCTTTAAAGAAATTTCTTGAAAAAATCTATTTTTTCTTTGGTATTCACCAGCAAGGGAAAGTCCAAAAAAATTAAAAATACTAAAAATGACTGCAAGAAAACCGTAAAAAGCAGATTTAACTCGCGCATCGCTTTCGATGGCGGCTTGATGTTCGGAACAAACCAACTTGAGTTTTCGCTCAAATTCAGCATGTTTTTGAAATTGTTGCATGGGTAATAGTCCAAAATACTCATCAGTTAAAACAGTTAGTTTCACTAGTGCACTTTCTAGTTCTGAGGTATAAGGATTATTATCAATTTTTAATTGTTGAGCTGTTTCTTCGATTATTTTTAATTTATCCCTAGCTACTTTTTCTGGGTTAATTAAATTATTTTTCAAATAAAGATTATAAGTCAGAGTAAGAGCATGAAATGCTTGTGTCTCCCTATTAAGATCAGAGTTGCTTAATTCACGGCAAAACGCATCCAACACGATTCCAAGGTATGGATGTATTTTAATTCCACGAACTGCAACTTCGACCAGGTCATCGATAGAGGGCATAAATTTATCAGGTTGGATACTATTGCAGGTTTTTGCGGCATGATCAAAGAGTAGAAAAGCAGAGGCAGCTAGATTTTTTTTATTTTGCAAAGCGTGAGGATTTTTTAAATACCTGATTAATGACGCTCTGAATTTTTTGCTAAAATTGCTAGACATTAAAAAATGTATTTTTATTTTAAGTGTGACTGAGTGTAATAAAAAAATTTAAATTGGTAAATAAAAAAACCAAAGAGACCAAAAAATAGATCATCTTGAGTCTGAAGAGAACCGCTTTAACTCTATTTCCTATTCGCCTATAGCTGATCAATTAACCTATTTTCGAGCAAAATGAGAATTAATTTATAAATTTTTGCACTATTCGTATGAAATAGGGTATAATGCTGGGCTGAAATTAATGAAGGTTCCCTCTTTTTTTAGACAACTTCATATTTTTATAATTCTTTGTAACGGCTTAGGGAAAATAATCCATTTCAAGGAATATTTATTTCATATTAGGAGTTAAAACAGAATGATGAAAATAGCCTCTGTAATATTGGGTTTGGTTTTAACTGGTTACGTTGTTGCAGACAATCCTAAAGAAATAGCAACTCATAAAGTATCCCTTGCTGGTTTGCAACCAGGAGAAGGTCGTTATATCCGTAGTGATGTATTCGAAAATAATAAATTCCAATCAGGTACCTATTTTTGTGCTGGCGCTGATAGTGTTCTATACGATATACAGTATGTGTTTTCAAAAAGCCAAGAACCATTCCATGCAGAACATTTGATTAAATTTTCAATATGCCAAGATGAAACTATGGCTCAATGCCAAGAGTTTGCTACAGATAAATATCTTACCTATAGAAATCTTGATGGTTATTTGCAAAATGATGTGAGTAAATCAACGGTAGACGTGTCTCCGCTAAAAATGGTTTTTCAATCGTGTGAGCCAAGCGCAGAGATGGATGAATTGGTTAAAAGATCCATTTATGAAAATGAGCGTCGCTTTTCGCATGTAGGTTGACTACTTTTCTTCTTGTGCACGTGTCATCATGGATTGAGTCCACCATGGGTTACACGTGCTTCACTCAGGCTGTCATGATGTTTGTTTTTGCACCAATCGACAACCCCATTTGTTGTATTTTGTAAACTCCATTCAAAGTTTCACCTGAAATGATTGATGAGTAGTTAAATGATGCTCGTTTAAAAATTATCCATGTTTTAATTTGGAGGAATAGAGAATGAAAAAAATAAGCGTATTAGGATGTTGGTTTTTATTAATGCTTGCATTGGATGCGCACTCCTACCAAACTCGAGACAGTAAAATATACAATGACAAAGGCCAGCTTATCCATATCAATGGCTTATCATGGTCAGGATTTCAGGACTCAAATATTCTACAGGGTTTACAAAGCAATCCTTTTTACGCCATACCAACCCTTAGTTCCAACCCAAGAGCCTATGGAATGATGGATTTAATCAGTAACCCAGGGAATTTTCCAAGTTCGGGCGTAGATAAAAATACAGCAGTGAATTTTAAGACCTTACGATTACCGATACAACCTGAGGTGCTTTATGATGAGCAACATGAGGTTGATTTGAATAAATGGATTTCGGACAAGTCTTCCCCAAATGCAGGCAACGGTATATTTTGTAAAACATGGCAAAGTAATGGTATGGCGTGTGAAAAAGCAGTGAGTCCGAAGCAGGCTTTTTGGATTGTTTTGCACGAATTAAAAAAGAAAAGTATCAAAGTAATGATTGATATCCACCATCGCCATGGGTATGGCGATGCGATGCGCGATGGAACTGTATATGAGATGAAGCAATATGAGCAAGACATTGCTCTGTTAGCTACAGAAATTAAAAACCGTAACTTAGACAATGTCATAGGCATTGACATTTTTAATGAGCCTTACCGATTAAATTGGTTTAAATCTCATGACTCTCAAGTTCCATGGACCAAAGTCATCGCTACAGCTGCCAATGCGGTACAGAAAAATAACCCTGATTTATTGTTGTTTGTCGAAGGCCCTGATTCAGGAAATGACGATTCGAACAACCCTGTAATTTGTATCCCTAAATCACAAGTAGTGAATGACAATGGATACAGCCATTCTTCAGATCCTTCTTTATGTGGCAATTTGGAGCGTGTGTTTTTTAAAGGAAATTGGGGTGAGGACTTTAAACCTTTGCTTGATGAAATGCAGGCTAAAAACGGCATTGCTGTTTTTGATAAGAACAAATTCAAGAATGAGTTAATCAAGCAAGGTATAAATGATTCTGCATTATCCTGGTTGCTGGGTGATGATTCGGCTCAGAATGGTCATTTGGTTTTCTCACCCCATGTTTATCCTGCTGAGGTTGCAGGATGGGAAACAGCGCCTGGGATGCCCAGTCAATTACGTTTTGATTGGTCATGGGGATTTTTATATCAAGCGGGATATCCTGTTGTCCTGGGTGAGGCTTCTTGGAAGACTGCAAAAGGAAAAGCCTTTTTTACAGATTCGTTAATGCCTTATTTGCAAGCCAATATGGAGACCTCGAACATCTTCTTTTGGGCAATTGGCTATCTTGGGGATACGGTCAGTGCGATTGACCCGAATTCAGGTGAGCTCAATTTAGAGGTACAGTACACTTTAAAAAATTATTTTGATGATGTGTAATTGATGAGTCGGTAGCTGCATCACACTGAGTGTCCCCTCTCCCCGAGGGGAGAAGGTGCCCAGGGCGGATGAGGGCTTGATTACGGCGTGAACCTTCCCCCTCTCCCACGGGTTGGAGAAGGGATCTTTGCTACTGGAGGCACTGTAATCCCAAAAGTTTGCCTCTAAACACTCCAAACTTTACTCACTTCCCACACAATGATGACAACTAAATACATTTTGCGGATCGTATTTGTGTTTTATCTGCAGTAGTTTAGGATAATTGCTTCCCCATAAAGCAGATTGCCAATTCTGAATAAAATAATCTGCTTCGTTGGGATAAGTTCCTGAGTTGGGACTTAACCCATGGAGTAATTCCATCGCCTTATTCGCTTGATGGATCTCTTTTTTTGCTTTAACTAAATCAGGTTTATGACCGGCAATGTTGGCATAGGTATTTTGTTGGCCTCCAGAAATAATGACTAAAGCGACCGCATCAAGTACTTCTGGGTTCATTGCGGTATCTTTCTGCCGTGCAGTAGCATCCGATGAGGCCCCCGACAAACCTTTATTGAAATGAAGGACCACTTCAGTGAAACGGGATGCATTAAAAAGGGTTTTGGTCAAATGATCTGAGTTTTCTTGAGCAAATAATTTGGAAGGAAGATACATGGATAAATAATAATTGATGTACATGGATACTTCAGCTTGATTTGATGCCCACCAAAACTCACTGGGGGATGCATTTTTATCTTGATTGGCCACAATGGCATCAGGGGCATTCGCAATCAGAAAATCAAAATCCCAGTAGTGTTTTGCAGGACGTGTCGCACTGTCCCATTGAAATTGGTATTGCTCCGGCTTTTTGCTTAACCAATCAAGAAAGGGTTGCCACAGTGTGTCAACTTCAGGTTTGCTTAAACCTTCAAAAACTAAAGAGAAAGTCATTTTATTACCAGGAGTGAAGCTCACTTGCTCTCCCCAATGTTCATTATTGAGATGGTCTCGATAAAAATGGATAAAGTAACGAATCAGTTGTTGGTAGGCTGCATCTGATTTCGCTGTAATTGTCCCTTTAACTTTTCCAAATGAGTTCGGAAGATCATGAGTGAGTAGGGTGATTTTACTGACAATGCCGAAGGTACCTCCTCCGCCTCCTTTCAAGGCCCAGAAAAGATCCTGGTTTTGGCAGGCGTTCGCAGTGCGTATCATGCCATCGGCAGTAATGATTTCTGCTTCGAGAACTCCTGCAGCGCCGGTACCAAATTTTTTGGAAAAACTTCCAAAGCCTCCGCCTTGAATGAATCCACCGGCAGCACCGACGGTAGTGCATCCTCCTCCCTGAACGTAACGGCCATTATTGGTCGTGACTTCTTTATATGCTTCTATCCAGCGTGTACCTGCGGCTATGGTGACTGCAGATTTAGGTGTCTGTGTTGTAGGACACCCCTGGGGGATAAAATGATCGTGGAGGGTGACCTTGCGCATGTTATGCGTCCAGATCAAGAGAGAATTGGCTGCATTGGAGCGCCCCAGATAATCATGGCCGGTACCTTTCACAACAAGCTTTATTCGATGTTGACGTGCAAAATTAACTGCCGAAGCAATTTCTTGTGCATTTTCAACAGCAACGACATAAGGACTCACTGCCGATTGCCATGCATCGACCCAGCCATTGGATTGAGTTGCTCCAGGTTGCGATTCAATAAAATAAGGATTTTTAAGTTTATTGAGCATATCGTTACATGCGATGTTATTCGAGTTTTTAATACAAGGAGATAAGGGCGAATATCCTTGTAGCAAATGACCGTTTACTTGTCTATTTAATGCATCCCATTGTTTTTGGCTGGGCCAACATGCTTGATTAGGTAAACAATATGCAGAAGCTCCGTAGCAAAAGGAGTGCATCAATAGAGAAAATACCATCATCCATAATTTCATTAATCATCTCCCTGATTGAGGAACTTCGCTTTATTTCACCAGGCTACAAAGTATCCGGTGGTGGTCTCACATTCCAAGCACGACAACACCATGTCGGAGTGGGTTCGCTATGTTCAAAGACAGACAAGGCTCCGGTAGCGATTTTGATTCCGTATTGTGCACTGAATGTTGCAAAGTCACCAGTTAAATAGGGTGAAAACCGGGCGATCCCATTGCTCGTCACTACAAGACATGTTTTTCCCGGGTATTCTTGACGTATACGGGTGGCAAAGTCCATCCAATTCTTAATCAGCGCGGCAGGGTCTACCTTCCAACCCTCAGGTACCACCGCGCCTGATTCCCAGGCATGGATTGCTTCTTTGCCAAGACGGCCAACAACGTGTTCTTCGGGTTGATTTTCATCAGGTCCGTAATCGATCTCATTGAAAATGGCCAATGTGTTAATCGGTAAATTGGTTCCCATCGTATTCTGTGCTTGTTCTGCAGTTTGTATGGCTCTTTTGAGTTTGGAAGTGAAGATGACATCAGGAATAAGATGATTATTTTTCAGGTACCTACCCAACAGGCGTCCCTGATTCAGACCACTATCCACTAAGGGCAAATCAGTGACTCCCACTCGTCGAACAATGTCCCCTGGACCAAAGGTATTACCATGGCGTGCAATGAGTAATCGTGTTGTCATCGTTACCTACTCTCTAATAATTCACCGTATTGGGCAATCAATGCCTCAGCGCGAGCTACATCTTCTGGGCTATCAATGCCTGACATGTTCGCGCGACCTTTATAATCAACTGGAATGCAACGAAGGGTATAACCATTTTCCAAGAGGCGCAATTGTTCTAATCCTTCCATTTGTTCAAATGGACTTTCTGGCAAAGTAATATATTGTTCCAACATATCTAATGAATAGCCGTACAAGCCAATATGACGAAATACTGGGCTTAAATCACTTTTTTGGCGTAATTCTTCTTCTTTGCGGATGGCGGGAATAATATTTTTACTAAACCAATAAGCATTGCCTGTTTTTTCATTGAAAACGGCTATAGTGCCACTAAAGGGGGTGGCTTGTTTATTTTTGCGCAGATTATCCAACTGTTTCCAGCTTAACTGAGTTACCGGAGTTACTGCGTCACACGGAGAGGCAGCAAAAGCATCAATCAGTGCACGTAAGAAATCAGGGGGCGTTAGTGGGGCATCGCCCTGCATGTTTAAAATAAAATCCGGTTTGTTCGTCATGGTGCTGATGGCCTCGGCGACTCGATCAGTTCCGCTGGGCGCCTCTACTGAAGTCATTATCGAGGCAACGCCTAATTCATCGCAATGTTGGACAATTCGGGCATCATCGGTGGCAACTACCACGGAAACATTGTTTAATCCCTCGACAGCAGCACGCGATAATTGCACCACGCGTTGTAGCATGGTTTGGCCATGAATCATTGCCAGAGGTTTTCCGGGTAGGCGGGTTGATGCGTAACGAGCAGGGATGACGATGGCCGTATACATGACAAAAATTGTTCCGATGATAAAAAAGAGCCAATAATAGCCTAAATATTATACGGTTACTATAGTGGAATCAGGTTACAATAATCGGTATTAGACCATTTATAACTCTTCTCTCTCGGCCATTTTGGCTCCATCGAGTGAATGGTATATAGTTTCTAAGCTGATGTGTTTGATGTTTTGAATTTTATATAAAATAAGGACGTTGTTATGAAAAAATTAAATGGGTTAACCATAGGGTTGATGCTAATCAGTGCGACTACCGGCGCGGTTGTAGATGAATATTCTTTGGTGAAGTTAACTGATTTGGCAGGTGCATCCGGTTTTGAGAAGTCTGTTCGTGATCTAGTAAAGCAACAATGGCAGCAATCCATGAGTAATCTTACTGTGGATGGTATGGGCAATTTAATTGGTCAATATAAGGAGGATCAAAAAGGCCCTCATGTTTTATTAATGGCGCATATGGATGAAGTAGGCTACATGGTTGAATCAATTACTCCAGATGGTTTTTTAAAGATCATCCCCTTGGGCGGTATCCCTGCTTCGGTAATCTTTGCACAACGTTGGACGGTATCGACTCCTAACGGTCCTATTTTGGCCTATTCTGGAATGGACTCCACCCATCTTCTCGAAGAAGCTAAAAAAAAATAATCTGCCTGCGGCTAATGCAGTGTTTCTTGATATTGGCGCAGAAAGCAAGGAACAAGCCGAAACAAAATTTATGGTACGCCCAGGATTGCAAGTGACTCCTGCCAGTCAATTTAGTCCATTAAGTGAAAATCGCTTTTTAGCAAAAGCCCTTGATGATCGACTCGGATTGGCACTCATTGGCGATGTTCTTGATTCCATAAAAAATAAGGACCGCCCAAATCAACTGTATGCAGCTGCAACAGTACAAGAGGAGGTTGGTTTGCGTGGCGCGAGCACCGTATATCAAAGCACGCATCCCGATATTACAATTAATGTTGAGGTCGGTATTGCCGATGATTACCCCGCTCTTGTTGCAAAACGAAAAGGCCGCATTGCATTGGGTAAAGGGCCTACTTTATTTGTGTACGATCGTTCTATGATTCCTCATCAAGAACTGCTTAATTGGATTTTAGATTTAGCCAAAAATAATAACATTCAAGTTCAGTTGGAATCAGAAGTAGGTTATGGACAAGATGGATCAAAAGTGCAAGGTTCTGGTTCCGGCGTTCCCAGTATTAATATCGGTGTACCTATTCGTTATGCGCATCAACAAGCCGGGGTGTTTGATAAGCGTGATTATGACCAAGCTGTTAAATTAGTAGGGCTTATCGTAACCCACCTCAACCAAAAAGTTGTTGATAAAATTAAAGAGGGCTAAAGCTAAGAAATTCGTATAGAGAGCGAGTGGGTTGGGCCTTGGCCTAACCTACTTTAAAACATTAGATATTAAGCACTATGCTCCTTGCACTGCTGCAAAAAATATTTCGCGGGTGAGTCATTAGGATTACTTGTCACGATTTGTTCAAAAAGGCTTGCCGCCTGCTCAAATTGTTTCGCCGCATAATGATCTAAAGCTGCCGCAAAAATAGGGGCAGAGTCTTTTTTCAATTGCACCTCGGTGGGGGGATTATGATTAAACACCTCATAAACTTTAATCGGCAGGCTTTTGCCTTTTACAGTCGATAAGCCTAAGAAACGTAAATTATATTTGTCTTTTTGTTTTAACTGCTCATAAGTTTCTTCACCAATTATGAGTTCGATATTAAAACTTCGCGTTAAGGTCTCAAGCCGAGAAGCAATATTGACCGCATCACTAATTACACTGCAATCCATACGCTCCTCAAAACCAACGGTACCTACAATCAAGTTGCCTGTATTTATTCCAATTCCCACGTGGATGAGTGGAAGATTATCGCGCGCTCGTGTGGTATTAAACGTATGCAAGGCTTCTAGCATATCTAATGCGGCAGCAACAGCTTCATCCGCATTATTGAATAATGCCATAATGGCATCACCAATATATTTATCAATAAGGCCAGAATTTTTAAGAATGGCTGGATCTAAATAACTCATTAGCGTATTAAAAAGGTTGAAAATTTCAACAGGAGATAATTGTTCTGCCATAGAGGTAAATGATTTTATATCTAAAAAAAGAACGGTCATGTCTTTTTCAACGCAGTCGCCAAGTTTTATGTCGGCAATATTTTTACGATTCAGCACCTTCAGAAAATCCTGGGGTACAAAGCGTGCTACGGCAATTGCATTTTGCTGGATCTCGACTAGCTTATCGATGAGTTCATTATTGAGTACCCGGACTTTTTGTTCGGCAACTTGCAGTTCTTGAAAGTAAGAATTAGTGCGCACCATATAGCGCACCCGATAGCCTAAAAGCGTGGGATTAATGGGCTTGGTGGTAAAATCTGTCGCACCCGCCTGGAACGCTTTATTAATTGATTCATAATCCTCCAAGCCGGTAACCATCATAATCGGAAGATAACGCCAATCAGGTAGTTTGCGAATTTCAGCACATACTTCAAACCCATTCAAGCCAGGCATTTCTACATCCAGCAAAATCGCATCGGGTTTCGAAGTTTTTAGTAAAGATAATGCTGCTTCACCATTCTCTGCCTGAATGATAGTAAAACCCGTTTGGCGTAGTGCATTACAGGTAATTAAACGCATGGTGGCGCTGTCATCCACAACCAAAATCACCGGACTTTCTTTTTCCATAAAGAGCTACTCTTGTTCAGTGGTACAAATTTTTGTTAAATAACTTGCAATATGCTCTAACCCAATGAGCTGATCTACAGCATTCAATGACTGAGCAACAGCTCCCATTCCAAAAACTATAGAACTTTCTTGGTCTTGAACCAAGGTATGTCCATGCGCCTGTTTTAATTCCAATAAACCCTCTGCGCCGTCATCACTCATTCCCGTTAATAGGATTCCAATAGCCTTTTTTCCAGAAACCTTCGCAATTGATTGCATTAATCGGGTAATTGAAGGACAAAAACCAGAAACTGGGGCGCCATCAACTAACCTACAGATCAGTTGTTCATGATCACGTTCAACTTCCATATGTTTGGGTTCAGCCGCTATGTACACTGTCCCTTTTTGCAGGGGTTCATGATCTTCAGCATTTTTCACTTTAAGACTTATATTTTCTCCAAGCCATTGCGCAAACCCTCGGATAAAACCGGTACCCATATGTTGAACAACCATAATAGGTAAAGGGAAATCAGGAGCTAATTGCCCGAGAATGGTTTTCAATGCCATAGGTCCGCCAATCGAGGCGCCCATCGCTATAATTTCGTAATGGGTTGCTTTAGCATGTGCTATCTGATGTCTTTTGCTTTCCTCAAGATGTTTTTTCAATGGTATTTTTATAACCCGAATATCAGAAAAACTTCGTAGGATATCAACAATATGTTTTCTACTTTCTTCAAAAGAGGGAGAAAATACATTCACTGGTTTTGCTAAAGCAGTCAATGCCCCTGCTTCAAGAATATGAAAGGTGGCATGAATTGATTCATCATTAACCAGAGAGCTTATCACGACAATTGGTGTTGGATTTTTGGCCATAATGATGCGCGTTGCCTCAAGGCCATCCATAATGGGCATCTGAATGTCCATAGTAATGAGATCAGGTTTTAATTTTGCAGCGAGATCGATTGCTTCTTGGCCATTTTTTGCAATACCAATGACTTGCATATCTTTTTCAGATTCTATGATGTGTTGAATTAATGCAGCTTCTGTTGGCGAGTCATCAACAATTAAAATTTTTATCATAGGCCGTAATTCACTATAGCAACATTCGTTTAATTATCTCTGAAGAGTTTAATACGAAATTAATTTGATTGCTGCCTGTTAAGGTAGCTCCGATTATACAAGGTATATTGGTTAATGGTTCCTGTAATGGTTTAAGTACAATTTCTCTTTCACCAATAATTTCATCGACAAGCAAGGCGATTCGGTCTCCATTATTTTTGATTGTCACAACAGAGATATATTCTTTAAAATTTTGTTTTTTTTCATTAAGATGCAGTGCCTTAGACAAAGAGCATAACAAAACGGGCTGTTCTTTGACAAGAACAGAAGGGATTCCCTCGACGTTGATAATCTCATTTTTCTTTAACAACATCACACTTTCTACCGAGCTGGTAAGAAGGACAAATATTTGGTTGCAACAGGAGATAATTAATCCACGCTCAGTAGCCAATGTGAGTGGAACTTTGAGATAAAAGATTGTCCCTTTATTGGGTTGACTTTCAATACTCACCTGGCCTTTTAAACGGAGCAAATTGGAGCGCACCGCATCCAGCCCTATACCTCGACCTGAAATATCTGTTGCAATTTCACGGGTAGAGAAACCCGGTCGAAAAATGAGTTCATGAATATCTTCTTTTTTCATATTTCCAAGCTCAGCTTGGGTAATTAAATTCTTTTGCAGGGCAATACGAATCACGTCATTGGTATTAATGCCTGCTCCATCATCACTAATTTTGAAGACTATCTGATTATCTTCCTGATTGACCTTGATGTGGATATTTCCTTGCGGTGGCTTGCCGGCTGCTTTACGAACCTCAGCATTTTCTATCCCATGATCAATTGCGTTGCGCAAAAGATGTACAATTGGGTCTTTTAAACCATCCAGTATAATTTTATCAATTTTTACATCATTACTGCTTATTTCAAGATTAACTTGTTTGTTTAGTTCTTGAGCTAAGTCACGGACTATACGTGGTAGGTAACGTAATTGGGTGGATACTGGAATAAGACGTAAGGTACGGATTTCATCTTGCAGGGCATTTAACAATAGGGAAAGTTCATTAATAGATAGTGACAACTCTCTTTGCATTAAGTGCATCGAATTATTGATGTCGGATAATTCAACGAAATTTGTGGTGAATAGGTAATCTATTGGTCCACTGATACCATCAGTATTTGTTTTGAAATAAGCTCTATTTTTTTTCCATGAAAGGAGTAGATCATCGATTTTGAAATTCATTTTACTTAATTTGGAATAATACTCTTCAATAGCGATTTTTATGGTTTGAATTTCTTCCGTATAAACTGAAACACTATCTAAATTTTGCAAAGAGACACGTATTGATTCAAACTCACTTGTTTTAGCCTGTATCGTTGGGGTATGTGGGCCCTTTTCAGATTCTTCCATATCTTTTGCATACAATTCCCGAGTAGATGATAGGTCTTGAGTAGGTAATTCCATGTAGTGTTGCAGTTGCAGCAAGTGTTTTTTTAAATCGAAGGAAATCGGTCTTTGCTCGCTGTAGCATTGCATTGCTTCATTCATGTAATCGATCGATTGCAGGCAAAGATTAATAAGTTCAGAGGATACTTTAATACTTTTTTTCTGAATTGCTGTAAATAATGTTTCTAGATGATGGGCAATCTCACCGACATCTTGAGCTCCTATACCACGTGCAGAACCCTTAATGTTATGGGCAACTCGAAACATTTCATTCAGCACGCCCTGGAATTCTTGTTCTGAATTTGTTCCCTTCTCAAGCTGGAGCAAACCATCAGTAATCGTAATTAAATTTTCCTGAAGTTCTGTTTTAAATGTTTCAACAATTTTTTTGATGAATTCATTATCCAATGGTTTAGAAAGGGGTATGGCTTCGGTGACCGGGTTCTCTTCAGATAATGGAGGTTGTTCTTCTGGCGATTCTTCTTTTTCTTCATAAATCAGAACGTATTGTAATTGATGTAACAATTCGTCAAGCGCAGTTGAAAGCGGTTTTTTTTCTATAAAATGATGAAGGAGTTCACGCATCCCATTAATGGTGCGAAACGTTAAATTAATGACTTCTGGTGATACTTTTTGCGACGGTGCAAACAGCTTTTCAACGTATTCCGCCATGGTTCCTAAGTCATTAATCCCCAGAGAAAGTGCGGACACCTTAATATTACGCCCTGCTCGCGAAACTTCTTCCATCAGATGACTTACATCATCCATTGATCCACCACGTTCTATTTTTTCTAAATTATCCGTGATGACAGTCAATAATGATTCAAGCTCTGTGCCGAACGTTTCAAGCAACTCATTTAATAGGTGATCGTCTGGAGTCATTGGTGCCTCCTAAACTTTATAAATATTCACATCGTCTTTAAGATGTTTGGCAATATTATCCAAATTATGAATAAACGCCATCATCTCTTTTATTCCGCTTGAAAAAGTTGAAGTAGTGCGATTTATTTCATTCATACTCTCAACAATTTGCTCAATTCCAACAGCTTCTTGACGGATTGCCACCTCAATGTGTTGGCTAGAAATGGACGCTTCATTAAGCATTTTACTTAGAGTTTTAATTACTTGGCCTGCTTTCTCAATCAGTTTTGTTCCTGAATCAAGAGACTTCGTTCCTTCCTCGGTCACGGTGACTGCTTTTTCAGTGGTCCGTCGAATATCCTCAAGAATTTTTTGGACTTGTACAGTAGACTGTTCTGACTGTTCTGCAAGATTTCTTACTTCTGTGGCTACAGCTGCAAAACCTTTCCCAGCTTCACCGGCTTTTGATGCCTCAATCGATGCATTTAATGCCAGCATTTTTGATTGTTGTGCTAGGGTGTTGACGACCGAGGTAATATCGCCAATTTGTTGGGTGTGGTTACTTAAATCAAGAATGGTTTGTGCTATAAGCTTCATTTTTTCTTCTGAGGCTTTAATGCCATGAATGCTTTGTTCGACGGATTCAGTACCGAGTTTCCCTTGTTCATAGGTGTTCTTCGCTACTTCCCGCAGGGTTTGTGCTTTCAACATGGTTTGTTTTGAGCTCTTATCAATTTCTTCTAATGAAGCACTGATTTCATTGATAGCCGAGGCTTGAGACGTAATCCCTTCTGCTTGTTCATTTGCAGAAGTGAGAACGGTTCCCACCATAGTGACAATGTCATTACTGACTTTGGTAATTTTTGCTGTAATTGATGCCAAACCATCCGTCATCAAATTTAAATCTTTACCGAGATCCTGCAGTATATCTTCTTTATCGATTTCAAGACGTTCTCTGAGATCTCCCGCTGCAACTTTACTGCTATGTAGCCTGAATTTTTTCGATGAATTAACAAGCTTCTCAAATAATTCCCGTGATTCCTCTTCTTTGGTGCGGAGGATTTCCTCATTTTTTCTAATTGCTTCTTGCATGGTTTTGAGGGATAAAAGCAATTTTCCTAATTTATCTGCTGAATGAATTTGGATAACTACATTACGTTCACCCGCAGCAATTCGTTCTGCTATATTAATTGCTTTGTCTACAGGATTGGCAATCGCACGCTGTGTTATATAAGGAACTAAAATCGTGAGGATAATAGTAAGGCTCAATAGCCAATAAGCGATCATCTTTAAAGAGCTTAAGCTGTCATTGATTGTATGGGTATTTTTTTCTATTTCCTGCCCTAAAAGCACATATAACCCACCATTTCTTTTACCTAATTCTGGAGAATAGGAGCCCAATAAAATGTCAATCATTGCATTTTCAACAGTTCTTGTCATATGTCTGCTATTTTCTACATTATTTTGATTATTGGGATCTCTAGGGGCATTTATTATGGATGCTTGAATATCATAAAGAGGGATATATAACTCTTGTAATTTATCCCATGCATCCCTTAAGTTTTTGTTACCCAGGGAGTGCATTGCTTGATCCCATTGATTGCGAACCTTATTGATTTCATTCCACAGCAGTGCAAAATGTTCCCTGGCCTCCTGGTCGCCGGTCATTGCCCAATGTTCAACAAGATCTTGTGCTTGGAATATTTGACTATCAAGAATTTGGGGTAAGTTTTCACTACGAATTTTTTGACTTAGATAGACCACCGTATCTACTTTTGGTATCAAAAACATCATTAATATCAATAAGGGCAAGCTCAGGGTCATAAAACCAATAAGTAATCGAGCACGTACAGTAATAATAAAACTTCGTTTATTACTATTAGTTTCCATGAGACTCTCCTGTCTTGTATAAACGCATTTTAATTTCTTGGTTTAAGCTGGATATCATCGTTTCCACATTAAGGATTGCAGTGGCCGCATGATGTAATCCCAGGATATATTCTGGATTAGCAATGTTGACGGCGGATAATGGGGCCGCTAACTGGTCCGGTTGATAAGTCTCACTGCCTTCAATACGATAAGTCAGCAAGCCAAGAGTGGTATTGTTTGCCCGGATAATGATAATAAATTTATTGTCCTGTTTCGGATTGTGTTCCGAATGTTGAGGATGAAAAAATTTGTTGAGATCAACCACAGTAATCAGCGTACCACGCCAATTGATCACCCCGGAGATAAAATGAGGTACAAAAGGAGGTTGCTCTACAGGGGCATTATGTAAAATTTCTTGAACGTATTGATATGAAACGCCATAACTTTCATTTTGGCCAAGCTTGAAATGAACAAAAGAGATACCATGATTCTTGGTGGTATCAATTTCCTGTTTTGCAAGTTGCAAGGCCCTTGATTTCAGGATTTTTATTGCTAATTCAGTTTTGGGCATCAAAGCGGAAGCGTGCTGTTGTTCTTTATTCATCATTCAATATCCTTCTTTGATTCACTGCTGCTATCGAGCGAGAAATAGATTGCACCATCATGATGAAAAACAAGATTTGTCCCATTGGTGACAATAGGATCGGATGCACCTAATATAAGATAAGCGTTTTTATGCATACATGCACTTAGCTTTTTCATAATTTTTGCAGCAAGTTCATTATCAAAATAAATAAGCACATTGCGGCACAAGATCAAATCCACCTCAAATATTCCATTGATTATGGAGGGGTAGCTGTTATCGCATAAGTTAAGGAATTTAAATTGTACTAAATCACGAATCTCGGGTGAAAGAACGTAAGTCCGGTCATTTTTCACGAAATAGCGTTGTAAGTATTTTTCTGGAATAGAACGCATGGACCATTGCCCGAAAATAGCTGCAGATGCTTTTTGAAGTGAGTTGGTATTGATATCGGTACCTAATAAATAGAGGTCCCATAGGTCAATATTGGGTATGAGCTCCGCCAACAATATGGCCAGGGTATAGATTTCTTCACCCGAAGAACAACCAGCACTCCAAATTTTTAAAGAGAAGTCTTGTGATTTTTGATTAATTAAATCAGGTAACAGTTTATTCTCAAGCAACTGCATTTGATTTTTATCACGAAAAAAATAACTTTCTCCTACAGTAATTGCTGCAACTAAATCAGCTAATAAAGAGGAATTGCTGGCACAGTTATTTAATTGCTCTAAGTATTCTTGGGGTTGATAACTGAATTTATTGCATGCGACAGCAATGGTTTTTGTTAACTCTTGTGCTTGATTCACATGGATGACCAATCCATAGCGCTTATGGATTAACTCGATAAATGCAGATTCAAGTTTTTTTATGTCATTTAATGTATTATTACCCATGTTATATTACTCATGATTGGTATCTGCCAGGTTGATTTCTTGCGTTAACTTTAGAGCTAAAACCCAATTGATGTCGAGCAATAGAGAAACCCCGGTTTCTAAAGTGACAGCGCCCAGGAACGGTGAGTTATTCGTTGTAAATTCTTCATGTACTTCGATTTGCTGTTTGTCGATATCACTCAATCCAAGCACTTTATCAACAATCAGACCCACTTGATGCACTCCATCGGAGCACAGTAGGATGGGAATATTTAAAGGGTATATTTCATTTCGTATCAAGCCAGTACAAATTGCCAGGTCAATAACAGGAATGCATTTATTTTTTAGATTCATCAGCCCTACAAAATAGATAGGGCTAGACGGTACAATTTCAAGCATAGGCAAGGGCAGAACTTGTTCTACATAGTGTAAATCCATACAGACTTTTATGTCCTGCAAAAGAAAGTGGAGAACTGTAAGGTTCTGCTGGGGCACTTTATATGGTTCCTTAAAAAGTTCTTTCGGAAATTTACTGAAGGGAGCGAATGATTTCGTCGATGCAACGCCTCTGTTTGCACTTTATCCCCCGCAGCGAGTTTCCTAAGAGTTCTAATATCTGTAAATTAAAACCATCATTGAGCACACAAATCCGGGGTCGCAGATGGAGCCGAAATGGTTCATTCTATCTTATAGTTATAGACCTTATAAGATTGATGTACAAGAGCTATTCTAGGTGCTTTATAAACGGGTATTGGCTTTCTGAACTGTTTGAGCAAGGAGTGTAACCCAAAGTTCTGTAGCAAAAACCTACTAACCTAAAGAGTCCTCTCTCCCACAAGTGGGAGAGGAGGCAGGGGTGAGGGTTTATTCGCTAAGACTAAATCACCTCATCCGCCTGACGGGCAGCTTCTCCCATGGGGAGAAGGGAGCCTGGGGGAACAATAGTGCTACTTCTCTTTGGATTCCTCATGTGCAAAATAATTTAAATCCAACTCTCGGGCTGCTTTTACATCATCCAACCGTTTGACAGGCAGCGTATGAGGCGCATCTTTGACCAAATTAGGATTTGTGGCCGCTTCTTCTCTAATGGTTTTCATAATCTCCACAAAGCGATCCAATTCCTCTTTACTTTCAGTTTCGGTAGGTTCAATCAGCAGACATTCTGGGATGAGCAGTGGAAAATAGGTGGTTGGTGCATGGACCCCATAATCCAATAATCGTTTGGCAAAATCCATTGCAGTAACACCATACATTTTCTTTTCTGGACTTAAAGTAAGAATAAATTCATGAGAAGCTCGCCGGTTTGGATAGGCTGCGGTAAAACCTGCTTTAGTGAGTTCTTTAAGCAGATAATTTGCGTTCAATGTTGCATATTCTGAAACACGGAGTAACCCTTCTCTGCCAAGAACACGCATATAAAAATAAGCGCGCAGCAAAATGCCGGCATTTCCCATAAAACAGGATAAGCGGCCAATACTTTGTGGATAATCTTGATGGGTTGCCCACTGATATTCGGAATTCGTTTTTTTCACCACCGGTAATGGCATGAAAGGGAGTAAGCGTTTGCCTACAGCCACAGGACCAGCACCGGGGCCACCCCCACCGTGAGGAGTAGCAAATGTTTTATGTAAGTTTAAGTGCATGACATCAAAACCCATGTCCCCGGGTCTAACTTTTCCTAAAATAGCATTGAGATTGGCTCCATCGTAATACAATAACCCCCCTGCTTGGTGAACAAGGGCTGCTATTTCTTTTATTTGACGCATAAACAAGCCCAAAGTAGAGGGATTAGTTAGCATGATGCCTGCTGTTCTTGGCCCTAGTTTGCTTTTTAATTCTTCCAGATCGATATCGCCATCTGCAGCAGTCGATATTTCAACAATTTTAAAGCCACACATGACTGCAGAAGCGGGGTTTGTACCATGAGCTGCATCAGGAATTAGCATTTCATCACGTGCGGTGTCGCCTCGAGATTGATGATAGGCTTTAATCATCGCAACTCCAGCAAATTCACCTTGGGATCCTGCCATGGGAGTCAAAGAAACACCTGCCATGCCTGTAATTTCAGCAATATGCTCTTGCAAGCGATACAATGCTTCCAATAAACCCTGGCTGTTTTCTTCAGTTGCTAGAGGATGACGATTAAGAAAATTAGCCATCGATGCTGCTTTGTGGACTCCTCGCGGATTGTACTTCATGGTACATGAACCCAGAGGATAAAAATTGCTGTCGATTGAGAAATTTTTATGGGATAAACGGGTAAAATGCCTTACCACTTGTAATTCGGAGCAAGCGGGCATTTTGGGAGGCGTTTTCCGCTCCAATTCAGCGGGAATGGCGTATTTGCTGGTTGAAATTTTGGGCGCTTGGGCAGCTGCCTGACGGTCTTTTTTAGATAATTCAAAAATCAACATAATTTGCCTTCCATTTTTTGAATAAATTCTTTAAGTTCAGCGCGATGGTTGACCGGAGTAAATTCAATAAATTGATACTCGGCGATCTCCGCCAGATAATAGGGATCCTTTTTGAATATGGATTCGAGATAAGCTCGATCATTTGAAGCTGCGATGATGATTCCACCAGTGCGAGGCTTCATAGGACCTGAGACCAGCAATAAGCCTTGTTTATAATAGTAATCAAGGAATTCTCTATGTGCTTGCAGGTATTTATCCACTTCACTAAGAGGAACTAAATAGGTCAACTGAATTACAAACATGAGTCACCTCGTTGAGACATGATGGATTTCAACGTTTTTGCATAAAACGCGATGTCCTCTTGCGTTCGCATTTCCGTAGCACAAATTAAAAGGGTATTCGCTAATTGAGGGTAATGAACTCCTGGGTTATAACCTCCAGTTATACCCGCATTCGCTAATTTTTTTAAGACCTGTTCTACAGGTTGATTGAGTTTCAGCAAGGCTTCATGAAAATAAGGTGCAGTAAACACGAGTTCTACACCATCAATTTCGGTTAAGGCGTCGACTAATTCATGAGTATTATGGTGGCATTGGCTTGCAACTTGGCGTAATCCTTCGGCGCCCAAAAGACTCATATGAATGGTGGCTGCCGTAACCAATAAGCCCTGATTGGTACAAATATTTGAGGTTGCTTTGGCACGGCGTATATGTTGCTCCCGTGCTTGTAAGGTTAGGGTAAACCCTCTTTTTCCATCTTTATCCAAAGTACATCCGATAATGCGTCCAGGCATTTGGCGTACATGAGCCATACGTGTGCTTAAAAACCCAAAATAAGGACCGCCTGATGCCATCGGTGCCCCTAAAGGTTGACCCTCGCCACAGGCAATGTCTACGCCATGTTGGCCCCAGGCTCCTGGCGGTTTTAATAAGGCAAGTGATACAGGATTGACGCAGGCCACGCTGATTGTTTTGTTTTGATGAGCCCAATCACTCAGCTCATCTACTTTTTCCAAGCAACCAAAAAAATTAGGTTGAGCAATAACCAATGCTGTAATATCTTCTCCTGCATATTGTTCCAATGCCGCAAGAGAGGTAATGCCCTGTTTCTCATCAAAAGGCAAAGTAATCACTTCAATGTGCTGATTCCGCAGAATGGTTTCAATGGTTTCACGATAGAGCGGATGAGTTGTACCGGTGATTAATACTCGGTTTGTTTTACTGTGCTTATTGACACGCACTGCCATTAAAATAGCCTCAGCAAGCGCGGTAGCACCATCATACATCGATGCATTGGATACCTCCATGCCTGTTAGTTCACAGATCATGGTTTGGTATTCGTATAACAATTGCAACGTGCCTTGACTGGCTTCAGCCTGGTAAGGCGTGTATGCTGTTAAGAATTCACCACGCGAAGCAATATCCCACACTGCTGCAGGTATGTGATGCTCGTAGCATCCTGCACCTAGGAAGCAGATTCCGTTACGGTTTTTATTCGCCAGTTCTTGAGCTTCTTTTAACATATCCATTTCATTGATGCCGGCAGGTATATTTTGAAATCCTGCATATTGCAAAGACAATGGAATTTCATCAAACAAAGTTTGGGTATCTTGCACGCCAATGGCGTCAAGCATCGCTTTGCTGTCTTCGGACGTGTGTGGGATATAAGGCATGATTAGTGTTCCTCAGCAATCTCATTTTGATATTGTTCAGCAGTTAATAAACTGTCAATTTCACCAGGATGACTCGGTTTCAGCTTGACCAGCCAGCCAGCAGTATAAGGGTCCGAATTAACAAGCGCTGGATTTTCGACGACTACTTCATTGACCGCGGTAACGACGCCACTTACGGGGGCATAGAAGTCAGAGGCAGCTTTTACTGATTCGACAACACCTAACTCTTCACCTGCGCTCACTTCATCACCTACTTCAGGCAATTCTACAAAAACCATGTCACCCAATAATTGTTGTGCATGATCCGTGATGCCTATGGTTACTTCATTTTGCTCTTCTTTGAGCCATTCATGGGTATTTGTGAATTTCAATTCATTCATTCGTATTATCCTTATTTAATTATATAACCACTTAATTCAAAATGTTTTGTAACGATTCAGCTGCAATGCCATATTGGGCACATCTTGGGCGAAAAGCACGCTGAAAAATGCTCGCATAGCCATCTATGCTGCGCTTTCCGCCCAGCCTGCGCTCAAATCTGTCTGTTCACTAAGATTATGAAATCATAATGAATCGATACTGTGTTTTAAAGCGCTTTTCCTGATTTAACAAAACGGGGTTTACCTACTTTTGCTGGAACTAATTTGCCACGAATATCAACCATGACTTCATCACCTGTTTCAACGGGGACTCTTGCTAAAGCAATCGATTGTTCCAGAGTGGGTGAATAGCTGCCGCTAGTAATAATCCCATCTGCGCAGCCTGGAATTACTACCTTTTGCCCATGACGCATAATCCCTTTATCTAACAAGGTAAGTCCTACCATTTTACGCTTGATACCTATTTGTTTTTGCGAAAATAAGGCCCCCATTCCGATAAAATCACGATCTGCAGGCTCCCATTTAATGGTCCAAGCAAGACCGGATTCTAAGGGGCTAGTGGAAGTGTCCATATCCTGGCCGTAAAGAAGCATGCCCGCCTCCAGCCGCAGCGTATCTCGAGCGCCTAAGCCACAGGGATGTACGCCCACCTGCATTAAGTTATTCCATAATTCGACGATGCTCTCTTGAGGAACGATGATTTCAAATCCATCTTCTCCAGTATATCCAGTGCGCGCAAAAAACCATTGTTCGACATCCACACATTCAAAATGTGTCAGTGTAGAGACTGCATCAATTTGCGCAGGATTAAGCGTTTTCAAGGTTTTTTCTATTGCCTGAGGTCCTTGGATGGCAATCATCGCCAATTCTCTGCGCTCTTGTAGACCCACCGCAAACCCTTCACTTTTTTTGCGAATCCAGGCTAAATCATTGTGTCGTGTTGCCGAATTGAGGACTACGCGGTAATTATCGGAAGCACGTTGATAAACGATGAGATCATCAATCACTCCACCATGTTCGTTGCACATGCAACTATAAAGCGCTTTCCCATTGTGTTCGAGTTGATCCACATCATTCGTTAACAGCTTACGTAAAAACTGGCGGCCACCGGCGCCAAGTATGTCAACAATGGTCATATGCGAGACATCAAACATGCCGGCATCCTTTCGAACATAGTGATGTTCATTGATCTGTGATCCATAATGCAATGGCATTTCCCAGCCATGAAAATCAACCATTTTAGCGCCACATGCTTGATGAGTGGCATGAAGAGGGGTTTTAGCAATCATTGTACGTCCTTTTTCAATCACCTTGATGTGGGTGATTATACCTATTGCGATATATACTGTATATTGCATACTGCATATTTCTTAGGACTACTTTAATGATTGGGCTAAATGTTTGGCGTTGGATGCTGGATTTAGGTTGGTTGCTCTTTCTTTTAATACTCTTCAGACATTTTTGGCGTGATAGACAAATTTTGATACAGGCTCAATCATGGCTAAAAGTTAAGGGATATATTACCGCATGTGAATGGACTACAGTCGGCCATAGCGTTTGGCCTAAAATTGAATACACTTATCAGATTAACGATCAGAATTTGACAGGTGAATATTTGTTTTTGGATACTGCTCATAATAATCCGAACAGTAAATATTCCCGCGGAGTAGCATATAAAGCTGCCGTAGCCTTTCAAGAAAATGAGGCAATTGATATCTATTATAATCCTAATCATCCGGAGCAATCTGCTTTAGACGTTTCCATGCCAACCAAATTAAATATTATATTGAGTTTGATTGGCATATTAATTGTGGTGCACCTAGGTCTTATGGCTTGGCGTTATTGGGGGTAGGTGCGCTGGCAGGTGGGGTACCGGTTGATGGTTTATTTGTAGTACTCGGAGAAGGTGTGCTCGTCGGTGTTTCACTGTCTTCTTCGACAATGCATTTACAAGCGGGTTTCGTTTCGACAGACTGTAAGTTGGTCATGCTGTATCCGCGGACACCTTGGCCTGAAGGCGCGACCATAAAATTAATGGCTACTCTCAAATGTTGCCGTTGCTGATACTGAGGATTTTGATAGACCACCAACAGCCTCATGTTTGCTTTCCAATGTGTGGGATCAATTTGAGTGATTACCGGGGGTTCCGTTGCTACGGAGCTTACTCTATATTGATTTTTTTGCACTGCTTCTGGCAATTTGGAAGCATTTAAAGCATTACTGAAGGCGATCCAGCCATCAGCAGTGAAATATTTGGCTATTTTCTTTTGATCTTCGAGGTAATTTTGATAGCTGTAGGTATATGTAGCGACAATTGCTTCATTGACCCAAACCGATAATTCAGCCTGTTCTGATTGAGCATAACTTAATTGGAAAAAAATGGACAATAAAATTAAGGCAAATTTTTTATTCATATGTATGGTCCTTTTACAATAAGGAGGGCTAGACTTCGTTTATTACATCATAGTGTAGCATTATTCAATACACATAAAAAAATCCCCGGCTGCGGCCGGGGCAAATTGGATGTTTAGACAATAAATCTAAACATTGCCCCGCTTAAGAGGGGGTAAAGCGGAGCTAAGCATTCGGGGGAAATGCTCACTATATTAGACACAAAAAATATCAAAAAGTTCAATTATTAATCAAATTTTTATCATTTAAATCAATAAAGAATCAAATGCAATAAATAAGGTATTGAATATTATCGTATTTTAATAATTAAAGCAGTTATTATATTTTCAAATTTCTATCTAGAAACGTTGAGTTTTTTAAAGTTTAGTCGGATTAAAACAACTTAATTGAGCAGAAAAGTAGATATTCCGCTGCTTAAATCTATCGATTATGTTGTCTTTATGGTATTTTATTCCCCTTAAACAAGCAGCTGAACTCGCATCAATACAATTTAACCTGTATCACAATTTGAGATATAAGCTTATCTTGATGTTATGTTGAACTTCACTGCTTTTTCTATAAAAATAGGGCCTGTTTCAAATTCGCTAGATTGAGCCCAAATGACGTGATTTAGAGTATTAAAAACGCAGTGCCCAATCTACGTCACCCCGAGCACAGCGAGGGATGACAAGGGATAGTATGCAAGCGCATATCACGCCATTTGGGCTCAATCTAGCGCATTGTAAACAGACCCTTTACTGCGTGATTCATACGTTGCAGAGTGTGTTTCGGGTGTCGACAAAGTTATTAAGGGGGGCATGGTGCGAGAAAGTCGATTCTACTTTGCTAATCCTGATAGATTTGGCCGATATATAAATCGTTGGGATTTGTTGCTCCTTATTCTTATTTTTTCTATCTTGTTTTTTTTGGGGTGGGCCGGTTCGCAAATGGCTACTCCTTATCAGTTAGGACAGCAGATACCTATTTCTTTAGATCCTGCCAATCTGCCTTTTTATGCATTACGTACAGTACTTCGTATGTTTATTGCATTGTTTTTTTCAATCATTTTTACGTTTACTGTAGGACTTTGGGCGGCCAAAAATCGACGTGCGGAACAAATCATTATCCCTGCGATTGATATTTTGCAATCCATACCGGTCCTTAGTTTCTTATCCATTACCGTGACTGGATTTATCCGTCTATTTCCAAACAGTTTGTTGGGACCTGAATGCGCCTCCATTTTCGCTATTTTTTGTGCCCAAGTATGGAATATGACTTTTGGTTTTTATCAGTCATTAAAAACATTGCCTCATGATTTACAAGAGGTGTCTTCTATGTTCCGACTTTCAGCATGGCAGCGTTTTTGGAAGCTGGAAGTTCCTTTTTCTATGTCGAGCTTATTATGGAATATGATGGTTTCCATGTCTGCAAGTTGGTTCTTTGTGGTTTTATCTGAAGCAATTTCCGTAGCTCATCAAGACATCAGATTACCCGGGGTAGGCTCGTACATTGCTTTAGCAATCCAGCAACGGGATATCCATGCAGTGGGCTATGCCATTTTGGCAATGGTGATCGTTATTTTTTTATATGACCAAATATTCTTCCGACCCTTAATTGCTTGGTCCGAAAAATTTAAAACAGAACAGTCTCATGATGAAGTGGAATATCAATCTTGGTTGATAGACTGGATACGCGGTAGTCGGTTAATGAAGCAATTTGCTGAAGTCATCAGTATTTTTACTGATTATTTTGTCAATGCGCGCTGGCTTAGGATCAATGAGGCTAAAGCCATTAAAGAAGTTGATTTCAAAAGACAGAAACGTCTGGATCGGGTTTGGAGTATTTTAGTCTTTATCAGTGTTTGCTCAGGAGCATGGTTCCTATTACGCTTTATCCTTGCAGAATTGAAAGTCAGTGATATTTTACATGTATTTCTACTGGGGGCTGCTACAGGCACTCGAGTTCTTTGTTTGATTTTCTTGAGCTCCCTCGTTTGGATCCCAATCGGGGTGTGGATTGGCTTAAGACCAAGAATTGCACAAAAAATACAGCCTGTCATTCAATTTGTTGCGGCGTTTCCTGCGAATTTATTCTATCCTTTATTCGTGATTGCTATTGTCGCGTTCCATTTAAATGTAGAAATATGGGTGACGCCACTCATGATTCTTGGGACACAATGGTATATTTTATTCAATGTGATTGCTGGAGCATCTACTATTCCGCGTGAGCTTTATCTTGCTGCAGATAATTTTGGTTTGAAAGGATGGATTTGGTGGAAAAGATTGGCGTTGCCTGGAATTTTTCCCTTTTATATTACTGGTGCCATTACAGCCGCAGGTGGTGCATGGAATGCCAGTATCGTCGCGGAGTTTGTGAGTTGGGGAAATACTACCCTTAGAGCCACAGGCCTGGGTGAATACATTCAAGCCAGTACGGCAACTGGTGATTTCCCAAAGATTGCTTTAGGTACCGCGATGATGTGCTTGTATGTGCTTACTTTTAACCATTTGATTTGGCGTCCGCTCTATCGGTTGGCGGAAGAACGTTTTAACTTTAATTAAAAAGATACCTATGTCTGAAACCATTATTGCTATAGAAAGCTTGCGCAAGTCATTTAAAAAAGCCGCAGAACAAGATTTGCTGGTGCTTGAGGATGTTAATTTTAAACTGCAAGAAGGTGAAATCGTTGCATTACTAGGTAAATCCGGTTCAGGAAAATCTACTTTGCTGCGTATTATTGCCGGGCTTATAGCGCCTACCAGTGGAACGGTAACTTATCGAGGCAAACCGGTTACCCGCCCAGTCGATGGTATTGCGATGGTTTTTCAGTCTTTTGCTTTGATGCCATGGCTTACTGTATTAGAAAATGTAGAACTGGGGCTTGAGGCACAAGGAGTAAACCGTGAAGAGCGTCGACATCGCGCCATTGAAGCAATTGATATTATTGGCCTTGACGGTTTTGAGTCCGCTTTCCCTAAAGAGCTTTCTGGAGGGATGCGCCAACGGGTCGGTTTTGCGCGAGCTCTCGTCATTAATCCGGATGTCTTACTCATGGATGAGCCTTTTTCAGCCCTTGATGTACTCACCGCAGAAAACCTAAAATCGGACTTATTGGAATTATGGAAAGAAAAGAAAACCAATACTAATGGAATTTTATTAGTAACACATAATATTGAAGAAGCCGCTACCTTAGCCGATAGAATTGTAATTTTCGGTAATGATCCCGGCTACATTCGTGCAGAACTCCCTGTTACTTTACCGCAGCCGCGTGATCCTGAGTCTCCTGAGTTTCGGGCTTTGGTTGATAAAATTTATACGTTAATGACAACCGGCCCTAAAGAAAAGGCAAAACGAGCGCAAAGAGAACGACAAATCGGTTTGGGCTATCGGTTGCCTGACGTAGAGCCCTCAGAATTAACGGGTTTGATTGAGACAATGACTTCTTTTGAAGAGCGGATTGATTTGCCAGAACTCGCTGATGAATTAATGATGAATATTGATGATCTGTTCCCCATACTCGAAACTCTGGAGATATTAGGTTTTGCTAAAGTTTCTGCGGGGGATATTCAATTAAGCGACTTAGGAAAGCAATTTGCGGAAGCGGATCTTCAAGAACGTAAGCAACTATTTGCTCAAAGATTATTGGAAAAAGTGCCCCTGGCACGTTATATACGACGGATTTTAGATGAAAAAGTAGGTCATCGAGTTTCTGAAGAACGGTTTTTGAGTAAGCTTGAGGATTATTTAAGTGAAAAAGAAGCTGATCGGGTATTACGCACTATGATTGATTGGGGGCGTTATGCCGAGATTTTTGCCTATGATTTTAATACGGGGATCTTAAGTTTGGAAAACCCTGGTAAAGGTGCCTAATAAAAATCTTCGTCGCTTCAAAGCGGATTTCACTGTCCGCCAGTTAATAACTATAAGTTCAAAGAACACTTAAATTAACACCAATAATTCGTTATTATTTTTGTTCAAGCTGATCTAAGGTTATTTAGCATGGAGCACAAAAGAGAATATGATGAGCACTTCAAAGTAATTCTTCTTGGAGATAATGCTGTAGGGAAGTCCAGTTTAATGCACACCTATTGTGGGGGTACCCTTTATCCTTTTGATGAATATATGAGTACTATAGGTGTTGATCAAAAAATACAATCGATAAATGCCTTTAATAAGAAAATACAATTACGGATCTGGGACGCATCGGGAGCTCCGAGATTACAAAAAGTAGTAGACTCCTATTTTCGTACGGTCGATGGCGCCTTGGTTTGCTTTGATCTCTCGCAAAAGGGATCGTTACAGAATACCAAAGCATATATTGAGCGTTTACGGGCAACTAAAAAAAATGTGCCTATACTACTGGTGGGTTGTAAAGCAGATATCACCCATCGTCGAGAAATACCCACCGAACAGGCACAGCAATTGGCTGATGAGTTGGGCATTGATTATTTAGAAGTTTCTGCCCTCAAAAAAGCAAATATTGAGCAACCGTTTACTCATATCCTTGAGCAAATATATATTTCTAAGCAACTGAATAAGGTAAAGCCTACCTTAGAAGCGTATTTTCATGAATATTTAAAATTAACTAATCCCAGGAACCTTGCCGGTTTTTTTATAGAACAAGGTTTGTTATTAAGTAAAGGTGATGAGAAGCTACAAGAAGAATTCAAAACTCATTTTAAACAATTATATGATTTCAAAAATGTGGAGGAGTTAGTTGCGTTTTGTAGAAAAGCATCGGAGCTCATGGAAAGAGGGAGTGAGTTTTATAAACGGGACAATCCTGTTTTGAGTGGCTTTGTTTCAAGCCCGCTTACAAAAATAGTAAAACAAACATTAAATGTGCTAACCAATGTGTTAGGGGAGATGTTGGGTTTAGCTGCCGCAAAAGAACTGATTTCTCAGAAAAGTACCATGGCCAATGTACTTTAAATCCAACACTTGATGGCACATTCATTTAGTGGTTCAAAATACCCCCTCTCCACCTTGGGGGAGAGGGTTAGGGGTGAGGGGGTATTTACCGCATCGGCACGTTTACGGGCCGCATAGTTCACCTAAAGCAGATTACCCTTTGCGAGAAAGGTAATTCAATATTTCCAATAAACGTTCCGGACTCCCAGCCATTTGTAAATCCGTTTTATATTTATTATTCACAACAAAAGCGGGAACAGCATTAATTTGATAAGTGCCCATGAGGCTCATTCCATTTTGCACACGCATATCGATTGTTGGCGAATTTTCAAAGGCGCTTTTTGCAATTTCCTTATCGACACCTTGAGTAATAAAGAAATTGATCATCGCTTGTTTTGATTCTAAGGGTTTTTTCTCTACTTGTATGGCTTTAAAGAGTAAGGGATCCATTTTATCCGAAAGTGCGAGTGTTTTTGCAGTGTAGTAGGCCTTAGCATATAGCTCCCAAGTGGGTTTGAAGACGACGGGGACGCGTTCGAATTGGATGTTATTCCCCATTTTACTCACCCATTCATCTAAAGGTGCTTCTATTTTATAACACCAAGGACAGCCATAACTAAAAAATTCTTCAATAACGGGGGTTTTATTTTTATTATTTGTTGCTTGGGGATTACTCACAACTTGATAATCCTTACCTTCAACAAATGACGCGGCTAGAGCCATTGCGGGCAAGAGCAAGAATACAGCGATTAATTTTTTTAACATAATTTAATTTCCTAATGTAACCCTTCAATATAATGTGCAACTGCTTCCATATCATCTTGGCTCATTCTACTGCTAATATCTTGCATGATATGGTTTAAATCATTTTTTCTCTTACCGTCTTTAAATGCATTTAACTGCAAAACGGTATAAGCAGCATGCTGCCCTGAAAGCACCGGAAAGCCCGCTTGGGAATTACCTGTCCCTTTAGGACCATGACAGGCAATGCATGCCGTAATCCTTTTTGTAAAATCTCCGCCACGGTAAATTTGTTCACCACGGGAAAGAAATTTTTCAGGGGTGCTGCCTTGAGCAACAGGCATTTTAGCATAATATGCTGCCAAGTCATCCATGTCCTGCTCGTTCAGCATCGCAACAATAGCCTGCATGGTAGGCACATTGCGAAGGGCGCCCTCTTTGATGTCTTTAAGTTGTTTTATAAAGTATTTGGGATGTTGTCCTGCGATATTGGGCCAATCGGGATTGGGACTATTGCCTTGTGGACCATGGCATGCGGTACAAACCGCTGCTTTATTTGCTACGGAGTTAGCATTTTCTTGGGCAAAAAGGGTGAGTGGTACACCGAGAAGAAAAGTGAGTACAAATTTTTTCATCGATTTCTCATAATAAATTCTTGAAGTAATGGTACACTGCCTTGGTTGAAATCCGAAATATTATAATTCATATGTCAGAAAATCCTTATTCTAAAGCAATATTCTTAAAAAGTGCTGCACGCGTATCCCATTTGCCTGAGGACTCAGGATATGAAGTTGCTTTTGCCGGCCGCTCCAATGCAGGCAAGTCAAGTGCCTTAAACTGTTTAACCGGCATTAAAAATTTGGCAAGAACCAGTAAAACACCGGGACGCACCCAGTTAATTAATTTATTTGAGATTGATGCAGAGCGGCGTCTTGTCGATTTACCCGGCTACGGCTATGCCAAAGTTGCCTTACAAGTGAAACTGGATTGGCAAAAAAATTTAGCACATTATCTTGAAGTTAGAAAAAGCTTAAAAGGGTTGATCTTGTTAATGGATATTCGCCATCCTTTAAAAGATTTGGACCTGATGATGATTGATTGGGCTTTAGAGCGAGAGCTTCCAGTACATATTTTACTGACTAAGTCGGATAAATTAAGTCGCAGTGAAGTAAAAAATACGGTATTTAAAGTGCGCAAACATTATGAATTGGCAGAGCATTTAATTACGGTGCAATCTTTTTCCTCTTTAAAAAAAGCAGGGGTTGAGGAATTGATAGCTTTACTCAATCAATGGTTTGAAATAGTGTAGCCTCGCTGCGTGCAACCACGCTACACACTGAATGGGTGAGATGATTTTCTCGAGTTACCCCTTGATTTCGGCATTTTCCAATACTTTTTCTGCTTGAGCGGCACGATATTTTTTAATCGCCTCGCGATATTCAGGATATTTATTACCCAGGATAGTTACTGCGAAAATAGCTGCATTGATTGCGCCAGCTTTCCCCACCGCAAGAGTGCCAACGGGGATTCCAGCGGGCATTTGGACTATGGATAAAAGCGCATCAAGGCCATTAATGAACGTCGATGAGGGCAGGGGTACACCTAAAACAGGTACTGTGGTTTTCGCAGCAACAACGCCAGGCAAGTGCGCAGCACCGCCTGCAGCAGCGATAAAAAGTTCAACGCCACGCTGTTCTGCTGATTTGAGATATTCAAACAACGCATCAGGGGTGCGGTGGGCCGATAAAGCACGCACCTCATGAGGAATGTTAAATTTTTCCAGGGTTAAACTGGCTTCCTCCATAATGGCCCAATCTGATTTTGAACCCATCAGAATGGACACAAGTGCATTTGACATATTGCCCCCGTTAATTATTTCATTTCAGTTCGATTTAAGTATTCGTAGCCTGGGTGTAGCGATACGAACCCCGGCTTTCATTGGAGGCAATAAGCTGAATTGCTTCAATCAAAGCCTCTCCTTCCAATCCCTGTACTCTGGTTTTTAACCGCTCTGGGGTATCATCTGCTAAAACAGGACATTTCTTTTGTATAATAATCGGACCTGCATCGACTTGCTCAGTAACATAGTGCACGGTGCAGCCGGTTTTCAATTTCACCCGCATCTAAAACAGCTTGGTGAACATCAAGATTCATTAACCCTGCGTAAGCTGGTAATAAAGAAGGATGAATGTTGATTATTTTATTTTCCCAATTCGTGACAAATTCAGCAGATAAGATACGCATATAGCCAATTAAAACGATAAGATCGATGTGGTGCTGTTTGAGTGTTTCCGATAAAAAACTATCGAATTCGCTGCGACTGAATCCTTGAGGATCAATAAACAGTGATTTGATTCCGAAATGTGCGGCTTTTTCTAAAATCAGAGCATCTGCTTTATTGCTTAAAACCACTTCTATTGTTGCTGGCAAGCGCTGTTGCTTTACTGCAGCAACAACTGCGTTTAGATTCGTTCCGCGAGTGGAACCAAGTACGGCAATGCGAATCATGAGGCGCGTATCCTTTGCATATGATCAATACGTTGCTGAATTAATTGTTGTGTACCGATGTCTTCACGATGAAACAAAGGACCTTCAATCAATGAAATTTCACGTTCCGCTTTTATTTCTGCAGCAACAATGGAATCGGCAATTCCTACATAAGCGGCAGTACGCGAACCTTCAGCAATGATGTGCTGATCGACCTGATTGACTGAAGAAAGGTAGAGATGATCCTGGCAAACTACTTTTGAAAAATCAACGACAAAATTCTTCTTTGGGGTATCAGGATAGCCTTCAGGAACTGCATATTTACACACAGTAGCCTGTTTGGAAAATTGGACCTTATCATCGCTTAAGTCGCCATGAATCATTGCTTGGCATAGGGCAACAAAATCAGATTCTAAAATCGATAATACATTTAATGATTCAGGATCGCCAAAACGGGCGTTAAATTCAATGACATAAATTCCGTTTTTAGTCGCAATAAAGCTGCCATATAAAATGCCAATATAAGGTTCATCATATTCAGAAGACAATGCCTGAAAGACGGCATTGTTAATCGCTAGCGCTTCGTGTACGTCGTGAGGCGTTAAAAAAGGCAAGCGATGGTCGGTGTCTGAATAACTACCCATACCGCCCGTATTAGGACCTCGATCGCCGTTATAAGCACGTTTATGGTCTTGCACCAAAGGCATGGGAATGAGCTTTTTGCCATCTGCAAAACACATGAAGGAAAATTCCTGGCCAATCAGTTTTTCTTCGATGAGAATCGTTTGTTTTTTATCAAGAATTTCCTGACAAAAATGCAAGGCCTCAGCAATTGAGTGCAAGTGTTCTCCTGCGACTTTAACCCCTTTGCCCCCCATTAAGCCATTGGCTTTAATGACGTAATTGCCTTCCCCAAGCTCAGAGAGGAATGCTTCAACTTGATTGAGGGTTGTAAATTTTTGATAACGTGGCAGACCGGCAATCTGATGTTTTTTCATTAAATCACGGGCAAACTCTTTAGAGGTTTCAATTTGCGCCAATTCTTTTTTCGGTCCGATGGTTGGGATTCCTGTGTGCCATAATGCATCAGCCATGCCTTGTTCAAGGGGGGCTTCTGGACCAATAATCGCTAATTCAATTCCCCAGAGTTTTGCCTTGGAGACAACTGCAGCACAATCGGTAATATCCCCAGCAGCATAGTGTTCTGTGAGATGATGGATGCCTGGGTTGATTGCCGTCCCATAACAAAATAATGAAGGTCGTTGTGGTGAACGGTGTAGTGCTTTGATGAGTGCATGTTCACGCGCACCAGAACCGATAACAAGAATGTTCATTCAATGTCCTCTTTTTTTGGGGAAATACCTCTACTTGTTTCACGTTGTAGTTCAAGTTGCTTCATTTTTTCTGCAGTGAGCTTTTTACAAAAGTAATCACCATCCATACACGCCATGCAGGGTTTCTTGATTTGATGTTCCCCCCGACGCGTTACGGCTTCAACCAAGTCCTCGTGGGATTGATAGAGTAACGCATCCACACCGAGATAGTTGGCAATTTCATCATCACTTTGATTTGCAGCAATTAACTCTTTGCGTGAGGGAATATCAATACCACTAAAACAGGGATTTTTAAGTGCGGGTGACGTGGAGGCAAAATAAATTTGTTTCGCACCAGACTCTCTTACCATTTTGACAATTTCGCGAGAGGTGGTGCCTCGAACAATACTGTCATCGATAATCATGACTATTTTATTTTTAATTTCCGTTGGTTGCGGGGTTAGTTTGTAACGAATATTCCGACTTCTGGCCTTTTGATTGGGCATAATAAACGTACGGCCTATAAAAGGATTTTTATACAGTCCCTCAGAATACCGTACCCCTAGTTCGCTGGCAAAAGACAACGCGGCGGTATTGGCCGTGAACGGGGCAGGGATAACAATATCTGGGATAAGATCGGGATGTTTTTTCTTCCATTGGATCGCCAAATTTTGTCCCATCCGTAAACGTGAACGGTAAACGCTGACGTTATTGAGCGTTGCATCTGGGCGGGCGAAATAAACGTATTCAAAAACGCAAGGTCTGAATTCTTGCGTCTTCAAAACGCGACGGTGCATCGTCCCCTTTAAATCAATAAAGGCAACTTCACCAGGTAAAATATCTCCTTTGGGCTCAAAGCCTAAGGCATAAAAAGGGGTGGTTTCTGATGCAAAAATTGTATCTACAGTGCCATCAGGATTTTCACGTGTTCCCCAAACTAAAGGGCGAATCCCGTGCGGGTCACGAAAGGCAACCAGTCCCTTACCAATAATCACAGAAACAATCGAATAAGCTCCTTCCATGCGCTCAAAAATATGTGAGACTGCTTGGGTCAGTAGTTCGAAAAAGCGGTCATTGTTTTCCTCATTACTGGCGGCATTACTGGCCAGATTATCCGCAAGCATCAGTAATAGGGCTTCAGAATCGAGGGATGTGTTGAGATGTCGATGTTGTTTTAAACGAATTTCATCGGCCAATTCTTGGTAATTCGACAAATTGCCATTATGTGCCAGCGCTATGCCACGGGGGCTACCAATCCATAAGGGTTGGACATCGGTTTCCGTATAGCCGCCTGCGGTAGGATAACGAACATGACCAATGCCTATGTTCCCCATGAGCGGGGAAACATTGTCTGGCGTAAAAATTTCACGTACCAAACCCAATCCATGTTTTGTGTAGAACCGCTGATCGCAAGTCAGGATGCCAGCGGCATCCTGACCTCGATGTTGTAAATGGATAAGACTCTCATATAATTCAGAGGCTACTGGTTCGTGACTGTAAATACCTACTATCCCACACATTGATTATGTTATCCCAAGTAATTTGCAATATGACGCATGATCCGTTGCTCAGCAGGTTCTTTATGTTCCGCAAAGCTGAACTTTTTGCCTGTGATTCGTTCATACAACTGAATGTAGCGTGATGAGAGCTCTTCAATTAATTCTTGTGGTGCTTGTGGAAGTTGCTCATCATGATAAGGGTCTGAATTTTTTGCAAACCATAGTCGCAAGAATTCCTTATCAATATTTTCGGGTTCTAATCCAGCAGTAATGCGGTCATGATAACTGTCGGCAAGCCAATAACGACTGGAGTCGGGCGTATGGATTTCATCGACTACGATAATGTTCCCCTCCGCATCACGACCAAACTCATATTTGGTATCCACTAAAATCAAACCATGATTTTTAGCGATTTTAGCACCCCGTTGAAACAGTTTCAGTGCTAAAGCACTGGCTTCTAACCAATCCGCTTCGCTCATCCATCCTTCAGAAATAATTTCAGCTGGCGCAATAGGGCGGTCATGAATTTTTTCTTTAGTGGTTGGCGTCAAAACCGGCTGTTCCAATTGCTGATTTTTTCTTAATCCTTCAGGAAAAGTAATCCCACAATATTCACGCACCCCCTTTTGATATTGAGTCCAAAGCGAAGTGCCGGTTGTTCCACTAATGTAACCTCTCACTACAAACTCAATGGGAAAAACGGAGCATTTTTTGGCAATAACCACATTGGGATCGGGAACCGCAATGATGTGATTAGGAACAAGATTTTTGGTTTGTTCAAACCACCACGCACTGGTTAAATTAAGTACCGCACCTTTGTAAGGAATGAGGGCAAGATGCCGATCAAAGGCGGTGAGCCTATCGGTAGTAACGAGCATGATGAAATGACCCAAATCGTATGCATCTCTTACTTTTCCTTGATATTTTTTGCCTACAGGTAAATTCGTTTGATCCAAGCAAAAAGCTAAAGCTTCTCGAATTTCTTTGTCATAACGCGTGGATGTATCGGTAGCATTCATGAGCATAGGGGTTTCCAATAATGTGAGTTAACAAAATAGGGTCTATTAACGTAGAAACATCAGTTTCCTCGCTAGTAAACTGCCATAAAACACCGTGATGTATTGTATTTATTTTTGGTAATTCATAGTGGGTATTCAGGGTTTGTAGCGTTTGTTGCCCTTTTAGGTCTTCTTTTGCACGAACGAGATACGCGAAAGTATTTTTCGAGTTAAGTTCGTTAAGGGAAACTTCACGCTCCTTTCGATCCGAATATAAAAGTCCAGTATTTTTGAGCTGAGCGAACTCTTCTGCAGAATCACAATCAATTTCCCAGTGTTCGAAACGATTCACTGTTACGGGAAAACCTAAGCGTCTTAAGGTTTTTTGTACCGTCAAGGCTTGGTTGTCCGTGATAATGAGTTTGACCAGACAAAGATAACTGGCTGGATTTTTATTGAAATTTTTGAGGTTGACTGCCATTCCTTCCCGCGCCTTCGTTGCAGGATCCAATTCAAGCGAGGACTCTGGAACGACGGCATCTACACCCAAGCGACCAGTACGTTCTTTTATATAATCACGCATGGACGCAAAAATTGGATCGCCATTAATCGTGCGCTCCGGATGCGGCATCATCGCCATGACATTTCCAGCCTGATTGGTAATGGCAGCAATATTGCCTGCAGAGCCATTAGGATTAGTCGGGAAATTATCAATGATCTTGCCTTCGGCATCGCAATATTGGAATAAATTTAAACCTTGCTGCTCTATTTTCTTTAACAAAGCATCGGGCATTAAAAAACGCCCTTGCGCATGGGCAATGGGAAGATGAATTAAATCGGTGGTTTTCAGATGACGGGTAAATGCATTATGTTGATGATTTGCTGCTAATCGCATGTGCACCCAGGCATTATAAAAACCCGTGCCTACTATTTTGCCATTGGCAATACGCTTATTTTCAGTCAGAGCCATACTAATCTCATCTTGGTCAAAGCCGGGCACTAAACCTGATTCGACAAGTATTTGGGCCCCATTGCAGATTCCAAATACCGGTTTGCCTTGCTCACTCTGGGCTTTGATTTCTTGAATTACCGGATCTAGTGCGGCAATAATGCCTGCGCGGGAACGATCTTCATAAGAAAACCCCCCAATAAGGATATACCCATCTAAGTGACGTAGCTTCTCTAAAGGTTCATTCCACAAAAACTCAACGGGCTCCATGCCAGCACGTTTGACCGCAAGCGCCGTTTCTCGTTCACAATTGGAACCTGGAAATTGAATTAAACCAATGCGTATCATAACAGTTTCACCATTTGATCTCCTCTTACAACCTGTCCAATTTCATAAAGAGGGAACGATGGAAAATCACGGAGTACTTCGCGTACAGCAGATAATGTTTCTGGTGCTATAAAAAGAACCAAACCCGCGCCCATATTAAACGTACGATACATATGCTCATCATCCAAATGGCCTAATTTACGTAATAAATTGAAGATAGCTAATTCAGGAATCCGATTTTTATGAATTTCTACACCACAATGTTGCGGTAAAATACGGGGGATGTTCTCCAGTAAACCACCACCGGTGATGTGCGCCATGCCCTTAATGGGAATGTTTTTTTCCAAAATGCTCAAAATCGGCCTGGTGTAGTTAATATGAGGGGTTAAAAGCTCTTCACCAATACTATGGGAAAAATCTTGGAATTGAGATTCAACTTTGTAGCCCGCAACATCAAAGAGCAATTTTCTGGCTAATGAATAACCATTGGTATGCAAGCCACTTGAAGGAAAGCACACCAGCAGATCGCCTTCACAGATGGCTTTGCCCTCAATGGCTTTATTTTTTTCAACTACCCCGGTAATAACGCCGACCAAATCCAGTTCGCCAGGTAAATAAGTACCGGGCATTTCTGCAGTTTCACCGCCGACTAAAGAGATGTGGTTTTCTTTACAGGCCTGGACCATGCCCTTAATGATTTGCTCAACGATTTCCGGTTTTAATTTGTCGTTGGCAATGTAATCAAGCAGCGTAAGCGGTTTGGCGCCTAAAACGATAATGTCATTGGTTGTGGCACTGACTAAATCAATCCCGATGGTATCGAATTTTTGCATCATTTTGGCGACCATCATTTTTGTGCCCACCCCATCAATGCTTTGTACCAGAACCGGATGCTCGTAATCTTGCAGCAGAGTTTTGAGATCGTACATGGCACCGAAGCTGCCGATCCCGGTCAGTACATGCGGCGAGAAGGTGCTTTCTACCGATTTTTTAATACTACGAACCGCTTCATTGCCTGCTTCTATGTCTACACCGGCAGCTTTATAATCAATAATTGACATTATATGAGCCTCTCAACTAAACCATTGTTCCAGGCAGTTTTGGCTGCACTGATTGACAGATTGATAACCGAATTCATTATCAAGGTTGGGGTTACTGTGGTTTCACCTATAGTTTGAAACGCTACAGAATATTGTTGGAATATTTGTTCCAGCGCGCTTATATTTTCCGGGGAAACTTCGAGGATGAATCCGCCGCTTTCTGAAAACAACTTTTTATCATTGGGCAAATCACCGGAAATAAAAACATTCACTCCAATTTCATTTTTAAAGCTCATTTCTGCGAGCGCAACCGCGATGCCGCCTTCGGAAATATCATGAGCTGACCATACTAGACCTGCCTGCATGGCTGCATGTACTGCGCTGATCTCATCGGCAAATGCAGCAAGATCCGGTTTAGGGAGTTGGCTGCCCAGTTGATTGTGTAACTGATAATACACGCTGCCACCACATTCATCTTTACGTGCTCCAACCATCAACAGCACTGAATTAGGATGCTTGAAATCATAAGTGACTGTTTTCGATAAATCATTCATTGCACCAAGGCAACTGATTATAGGGCTTGGTGGGATGGCGCCTTGGGCTGATTCGTTATACAGCGACACATTCCCTGAAATAATAGGGAGGCTTACACTGCGATCAGTAAACATTTTTACGGCATGACACGCATCGACTATCCCACGCACAGAGTCAACAAACTCACCCATTTGCTCGCTATTTTCGGGATTGCCGAAGCACAAACAGTCGGTCAAAGCCAGAGGCCAGGCACCTACTGCGATGATATTACGCACGGATTCGATGACGGCATTCACCGCCCCCCAATAGGCATCAATTTTGTTATAACGGGGATTATGATCGACGGATAAAGCAACGCCCGTGCGCTGAATTTCTTCGGGGTACTTATCCTCATTAAAGGGGGCAATTACTCCTGCATCAGCCCATCCTGGCTCCACAACAGAACGACCTTGAACCTGCTTATCATAACTTTCATAAATGGGGGCACGTGAAGCAATGTTTTCATGAGCCAGCAAACTCAATAATTCTTCATTGAAATCACTCACGATAATGGGCTGTGGTTCACTGTGCGAGTGTTGTTTTGAGCTGTAGGGACGATCGTAAAGAATACCTTTGGTAATGTCTTCTGCTCGCGCCGAGACAATTTCTTTTCCTTGGGCTTTAGCGACATATAAGCCATCATTTCTTATTTTACCCACTACCGTTGCTTGTGCTCCATCGCAGATTTCTGGAAGTGCAAAACGCGTGTTGTAATGGTTTAAGAAGGTCTCCACCAATTCTTTGGGAACAACCCACATAAAGCGTTCCTGAGTTTCGGAACATAAGACCACAGCGGGTAGTAAATTGTTCATACTGGTTGGCACCAGATCAAGATTGATTTCTGCCCCATAGCCACTGGCTTCTGCCAATTCAACGCTGGCGCATGCAATTCCTCCGGCACCTAAATCCTTGAAGCCAACGCGATCAATGAGATTTTTTTTCGCGCAGGAATTCAAACATCGCATAATTGGCTTTAAGAATATGTCTTTGTAAAAACGCATTGGGCTCTTGTACGGCGCCTTTATTTTGTTCTTGTTGCTCTTCACTCAAAGTGGCTGAAGCAAAAGCCGCACCGCCAAAACCACTGTTATCTGTGGGTTTACCGACTAATATAAATTGGTAATCTTCTGCATTAGGGGGTGCATAGGAGTGGATAATGTGATCTTCTCTGACTACACCCAAGGTCACTACAGTAACGAGACAATTTTCATTATACGCTTCGTCATAATATGTATCACCACCGAGATTGGGAATGCCAAGGGGATTGGCATAGCCCGCAATTCCTTGCACTACGCCCTGATGGATCCATTTTGTTTTGGGACGGTTAATATCTCCAAAGCGCAAACTGTCGGCAACGGCAATGACTTCAGCGCCCATGCAGCAAACGTCACGCACATTTCCACCCACTCCTGTTGCCGCCCCTTCGAAGGGTACAAGTTGTGAGGGATGATTGTGTGATTCATGACTGACTACAATACCATAGCGTCTATTTAGTTTATCTGTAGCTACTGCCACAATCCCGGCGTCCTCTTTGGGGCCTAGGATGACGTGGGGTGCTTTCGTATTAAATTGGTTAAGGTGTTTGCGACTGCTCTTATAGGAACAATGTTCCGAACCCTGAATTGACCATAAGACACATTCAGCGTAGGTTGGTGGTCTTTTTAGTAAGGTATTTTGAATGGTGAGGGCTTCTTCGGGAGTGAGGCGCAAGCTAAAACGTTGGAGTAAATGAGCTATTTCCTCCAAGGACAGCTGAGAAAAATCAAAACAATCCGGGGCATCTTGCATTTTAGTGGATCTGACTGGTAGCTAAAACGTGTCTAATTTTACTGGTATTTCGCATATAAAGCAATACATATTTTGCATTTACTTGACAAATTGGTCAAAAATTTACAATATTGGGGCGTGCAACTTTAGCCTGGATGCAGTACAAAAAAAGCCCGGGTTAAGTAATTCACATTCTCGAAATCCCGGGGTACGGCTAGGCCTTCACCCAGGCTACATTTTTTAATAGATAAATGAATGTATTAATGTTGATTTGACTCCTTCCACAATTTCTCTACGATTTTTGGGTTTGCCAAAGTGGATATATCTCCCAATTCATCAAGACTCTCTATTTCCTTTCCTGCAATCTTTCGTAAGATACGACGCATGATTTTGCCTGAGCGGGTTTTGGGTAAATCACTCACCACATGAATGACATCAGGCTTGGCTATAGGGCTTATTTCTTTATTGACCTGCTGGATTAATTCCGCCTGTAATCGGTCATCAGCCACATAATCTTGTTTTAAAATAACATAGGCGTAAATGCCTTGGCCTTTAAGCTCATGGGGAATTCCGACTACAGCTGCTTCAGCAACAGCGGGATGACTCACCAGTGCACTTTCGATTTCTGCAGTGCCTAAGCGATGTCCTGAAACATTAATCACATCATCCACGCGTCCCGTAATCCAATAATCACCATCTTCATCGCGTTTTGCACCATCTCCCGTAATGTAATAACCATGATGTAGATAGGTCATGCAAAAACGTTGGTGATCACCGGCAATGGTTCTTGCCATAGAAGGCCAGGGGTATTTTATTGCTAAAAATCCTTCGCCGGCGCCGATGATTTCGTGACCATGTTCATTGAGTAATACAGGAATGATGCCTGGGATGGGTTGGCGTGCTGAGCCAGGTTTATGGGTCGCATCATCCGCTCTGGGGCTAATCATCACGGCGCCAGTTTCGGTTTGCCACCAGGTATCTACTATAGGGCATCTGTTTTGGCCTACTTTTTGATAATACCACTGCCATGCTTCCGGATTAATCGGCTCGCCAACGGATCCAAGTAATCGTAAGGAGCGTCGGGAGCTCGAATTTAACCATTCATCGCCAGCACGCATTAAAGCACGTATGGCGGTGGGTGCCGTATAAAATACGTTGACTTGATGCTTATCCACGATTTGCCAGTTCCTGGAAGAATCGGGCCAAGTAGGAATTCCCTCATAAATTAGGGTGGTAATCCCATTACAAAGCGGGCCATATACCACATAACTATGCCCTGTAACCCAGCCTATATCAGCAGTGCACCAAAACACTTCATCTTCTTGACAATTAAAGATTAATTGATGGGTGTAAGCGGTTTGTACTAAATAACCTCCTGTTGTATGCACTACTCCTTTCGGTTGGCCGGTACTTCCAGAGGTATATAAGATGAATAGAGGATCTTCTGCATCCATAGGTTCTGGATCACACTGCGCGCTTACTTTTGTTTTGAGCTCATGCCACCAATGATCTTTATTATTATCAAAAGGAACGACATCATCACTCGTTTTGATTAGGAGTCTTTGCAAAGGCAGATCATTACATGCTTCATCAACCTGCTCCTTGAGACTCACTAATTTACCACCACGATTAAAATGATTTGCCGTGATCAAACACGTGCATTCAGAAGCAAGGACGCGTTGTCTTAACGCGTGGGCAGAAAAACCGGCAAATATGACGGTATGCACAGCGCCAATACGTGTACAAGCAAGCATGGCAATTGCTGCTTCAGGAATCATCGGTAAGTAAATCGCAACTTTGTCACCCTTTTTTACTTGTAGCTGTTTGAGCACATTACTCATGCGACATACTTCAGCATGTAATTCAGCAAAACTCAGGATTTTATGTTGGCTGGGATCATCGCCTTCCCAAATAATCGCTGGCTGGTTTGCTTTATGGGGTAAATGGCGATCGAGACAATTCATGCTGACATTCAATTTTCCACCTTTGAACCAGGTTACATCCCCATCTTTGAACCCGCCGGTGAGGACTGTATCCCAAGGTTGGAGCCAATCTACAGTTTGTTGCGCCACTTCGGACCAAAACTCGCATAGGGAGTCCTCAGTTGGCGTTAATTTTGGATCGTGCAAATGAGCATGCATGTTATACCTCTTCACCTTGAGAAATCAGTTTAATAATTGCAGAAAAATCAGAATCACCCAGACCTTGGTCGATAAAATGTTGATAAATGGTGGCTGCTTTTGCACCCAAAGGAGTACGCACATTGACTGATCGCGCTGAATCCTGACTGAGCAATAAATCTTTAAGCATCATTGCTGCTGCAAATCCGGGTTTGTACTCATTATTGGCAGGTACATTTTCTAAAACTCCCGGAACTGGTGCATATTTGCTCATTGCCCAGCATTGTCCTGAAGCATTGGTGACTACTTCAAAAAGTTTTTGCGGTGATAATTGCAAGTGTTCTGCGAGCGTAAATGCCTCTGAAATCGCAATCATCGAGACCCCAAGGATCATGTTATTACATATTTTCGCTGCTTGTCCGCTGCCTGCAGTACCGGTATGGATGATTTTCTGTCCCATGGCTGCCAAAATAGGCTGAGCGGCATGGAATGCATGTTCTTCACCGCCCACCATGAAGGTTAATGTGGCTGCTCCGGCCCCGGCTACTCCGCCAGATACAGGGGCATCAACGACTTGAAGTTGGTGTTGTTTGGCTAAGAGATGCAGTTCACGCGAACTGTTGACATCAATGGTGGAGCAATCAATAAACAAAGCTCCTTTTTTTGCTGCATGGAACAATCCATTATTGCCATGACAAACATTTAATACTTGCTGGCCGTTTTGCAGCATCGTAATTAATATATCTTGTTCTCTAGCGACTTCAAGGGTGTTTTGCGCAACTAGGCCACCTGCCTGGGAAAATTGATGCAAGGCGCTTTGTTGCAAATCATAACCGGTCACTTGATGTCCTGCTTTAACCAGATTGATGGCCATAGGTAAGCCCATATGACCAAGTCCCACAAATCCTATTTTTGCCATTGCGTTCTCCATGTGCTGTAAAATGTAGCCTGGGTGAAAGCGAAGCCGTAACCCGGGGATTCTTTATCAAAGCGTTCCTGGTTCTGTGTCGTATTATCCAGGCTACATGAAATTATTCTCCTGGTTTAATCATGCGTTGGCATAATAAAAGCACTTTCATTGATTTCAGTAACAGGCCATTTACTGGTGACGGTTTTGCGTCGGGTATAGAAATGGATGCTTTCCTGTCCGTGCATATTGCTGTCTCCAAAAGAAGAATGTTTCCAACCACCAAAAGGATGATTGGCAACAGGAACAGGGATAGGAATGTTAATCCCAACCATCCCAACCTGGACACGTTGGCTGTATTCGCGAGCGCTAAATCCATCCCGTGTGAAGATTGCAGTGCCATTACCGTATTGGTTTCTATTCACCAGGGCGAGAGCCTCCTCAAAATGATTGACGCGCACAATGACCAAAACGGGGCCAAAAATCTCATTTTGATAAATGGACATGTTTTCATTCACATGATCGAAGAGACAGGGACCCATGAAGAACCCTTGTGGGTGTTCAGGATGCTTAAATGCTCTGCCATCAATAATGAGCTTGGCTCCCTCGCTTATTCCTTTATCTACGGCGGCCAGTACTTTTTCGCGGTGTGGGCCGCTAATTAATGGTCCCATATCGGTGTTAGGAGCATCCCCGGCGTTGATGCGAGTCGCTTTGATTTGTGGCGTCATTTTTTCAATTAACGCATCCGCTGTCTGTTCGCCTACTGTAACCACGACGGATATGGCCATGCAACGTTCACCTGCTGAACCATAAGCTGCGCCTACAATCGCGCCAGCCGCTTGATCGAGGTCTGCATCAGGCATGACGACGCAATGGTTTTTAGCACCACCAAACGTATGGGCGCGTTTTCCATGCGATGTGGCTGCAGTATAAATATGTTGGGCAACAGGTGTAGAGGCCACGGCAGTAAACGCCGCAATGTCGGGGTGAGCCAGCAAATGGTCTACTGTTGTTTTATCACCATGTAAACAATTGGCTACTCCGGCTGGTAACCCTGCTTCACTTAATAATTCAAGCAAGCGGACCGAGGCAGAAGGGTCTTGTTCAGAGGGTTTCAATATGAATGTATTGCCACAAGCGATAGCAGGGATCATCATCCATACAGGAACCATGACAGGAAAATTAAAAGGGGAAACACCGGCACAAACACCTAATGGTTGTCTCAATGTGTGACAATCAATCCCATTAGTCACATCGGCTGAAAAATCGCCTTGCAGATGATTGGCTATGCCACAATGCAATTCGACTACTTCGATAGCACGTGCTACGGAACCTTTGGCGTCATCTAAAGTTTTTCCATGCTCACGGGTAATGATACGTGCCAGGTCCAATTGATTTTTTTCTAATAATTCTCTGAACTTAAAGAGGATGCGCGCTCTTTTGATGGGGGGAGTCTGGGCCCATTCGATTCCTGCTTCTTTGGCGGTAGCAACTGTTTTATCACAAAGTGCTGTAGACGCGAAATGAACTTGACCAATCACTTCTCCCAAAGCAGGATTGTAGATAGAGTGACTTGTGGCGTTCGTTTCGTTAATAAATTGACCACCAATATAATGTTGTACAATGTAGCCCATTAGCAAACTCCTTTTTATTATTTTTATCAAATTAAGTGATTATTGTAATTGTTTCATGGAATTATTTATACAATAATAACGAAGAGATTAGGACTAAAAATGACCTCTATTTGAATCGCTCTGTTGAATATTTTTGAATCGAGGCGAGTAGTTAAGGAAATTAATCGATGGGAAAAGGAATTATTTTACGTGTACCTCATGGTACCGAATTATCATCAGAATTACTCAATTCATTACAGAAACGCTTTCCTGGCTATGTTTTAGAAACTTACCAACAGAAGCCTGATTATAATCGGAGTTTTGGACGTCGGGTCAATAGCCTTAACAATGCATTCAATTTTCTTCTTGATGCATACCCTTTACCTCCTCAGAGCAATTTTTTGGCCAAGCAAACCTTACGTGATTACGTAGAGGACTGTAAAACCTCGGCTTTAGATGCAAAAGGCTCAACAGATAAGTTACATAAGGAGTTAGAAAAATATACTGCCAAACTAATCGAAGTGATTGCTTTGGCTTGGGGTACTTCTAACGAAGAAGCGATTGAGCTGCTCAATGAGGCAGAACAATATCAATTAATGCGCAATGGTCGCAATGATTTGGTCACTTTAATACCTATGAAAGTGGGCGAGGATATCAGTTATATCATTCAATTGGACGAGTCGCTGCCTCCTTACTACGATGAAATAATTAACGAACTCAAAGAGATAAAAGCTAAGGAATATCCGAAAACTCCATCCTGGCTAGCCAAGCTGCCTGAATATCAACAAGCCTATTTTTACCATCTGGATCCAGCCATTAGCAGTCCTACGAAAGTTGTTCAGGATTTCACAGATTTTAAAATCAATTGGTCATCAATAAAAAAGAAAGCAATCAGTTTAAAGAGGGACCTGGAACAAATTGCTAGTAATTTGTTGCCGCTCCCTAAGTGGTTTAATGAGCTGAGTCCGCATTTGCGAGAAATGATGCGGCTTTTGGCCGCTAATCCTGCTCAATTAGACAAAAACCTGGATCAGTTTAAAGATTTGATCACCGGAGAGAGTTTTAATAAAGAGAGTGCCGATACAGTGGGACAAATCTCCAGTCTTCCACAATGGTACTGGGTATTGCCTCATCACCAACAGTTTTTTTTGCAACACGTACTGCAAGGAGTTGATAAAGTCGAAGATGCGGTGACTTTTTTATCCAGCCGTCATCGTACGCTGCCTTTGCCTGCAAATTACGCCGCTCATAGTTTATTAGGAATGAGTCATGATGGGAAAGTAATTCGCGAACTCTCAAAAAAACGGTACCGTTCCAGTCATATTGCCACACGAGATGGGTTGGAGTGGCCTGCAGCAGTACAACAACGCCATTCCGACTCGAATTTGACTAAAGTGATGGAGCAGGTGCAGCCTGATCAACCCGCATTATTACAAACGCTGATTAGTCCAATTCATGCTGTGGACTATGTACCGACCTGGATTACAGACTTTATACCAACATTGCCACCAGATTTGGCGTTGTACAAATTAGCACGGGCTGCGGTAGAGCGGCGAGAGAAGTCCGCGCAAGAGCGGGGAGAAAAGCTTCAACCCATTCAACAAAATAATCATCCTTATAATTTAGCAAAAAGGATATATTATACTCCGTCAAATGATCCCGACAGTTTGAATTTATTGGCTGTCGCAAAAAAATATGTTGCCACAACTCCTGGACTCCAGACTCTACTGGATCAATATAAAAATGTTTTAGAGTCGAGACCAGGTTCCGCAACGGTTTTTGATTATGCGGGTAGAGAGTTGTTTTTAAGCTCTTTGGAACAGTTAATTATTTTGACAATTGGAGGGCATTCTTATGGCTCTTGTGTGAGCGGTAAGGATAGAAAAGCCATTGAACTCATCCATACGGATGCAATGCTCCTTTATAAAGAGCTTTATGGCTCCTGGCCCATATTCGATGAACCTGAAGCTAAAGATCGCATTCGTTTTGTTTCTCTGGTCGCTGATCTGTATATGAGCCGCCATCAACAGGAACATGCAGGACATAATGCTCCGGGCTCTGAAGGCATTAAAACTCCTGAATGGTATTTACCAGAAGATATTGCTACTGAAATTAAAAAGCGTCTCGATAGTGAGCGAGCGCTTAGAGATGATGACCGAGCCGCAACGGATAACGAAGTAAAAAATATTTTTGTGGGTGGTCATAAAAAAGTAAACGAATATCTATTACCCAAAAACACCCTAAAATGTCGTTTAGTGGCCCGACAATTAGGCAAAAAAAATTGTAATCGACTTTACGACGCGCTTCATCCTTTAATTAACGAAAAAAGTTTATTTACCCCAGAACCCAGTTCACGTTGGTCTACTTTGTTCTTTACTGATACGTCGCCAACAACTCCTGAGGGAATAGAACAAATTTCTGAACTCATGTTAAGTCCTACCTCTGGAAAAGATAATCTTGTACGACTCGAAAAAATATTGCAAATCGTATTAGATAGGCCTATAGCAGATGAAACCCGTTCAGAGGCTACAAATTCTGTTTATGGACGTTTACGCTCACTTCTAAAAGCACAGGAAGAGCAAATCAGTTTTGCTGGATTGGTCGACCGGACCGTAGAGGAGTGGAACAGCTTGTTTAATAAGTCGAAACAATCACATCATAGTGAGTCACTTTTTCATCATTAACTAGAGCCCGGTGCATTTCGTTGGCCGGGCTGATTCTCGATGTTAAAGTAAATGCTCCAGTCCGTAAATTAATGTAGATAATCCTGAGACCTTTTGGCAGGACAAAATAATCCCGGGCATAAAACAACGGCGATCAATACAGTCATCAGTAATGGTTAATGTTTCACCTACACTACCAAAAATCACTTGTTGACGGGCAATAACACCAGGAAGACGTAAAGAATGGATACTGACGTCACAATGGCTTCCACCACGAGCACCAGGGATCAATTCCTTGAGATTTAATTTATTTTTGGGATGTTTTCTTGCTGCAGCAATCATTTCAGCAGTTTTTAATGCAGTTCCCGATGGGGCATCAAGTTTTTGTTGATGATGCGCCTCAATAATTTCCACCTCGGGGAAGTACTCAGCGGCCTTGGCCGCAAAAAGCATCATCAAGACAGCACTTATAGAAAAATTAGGTACAATAATTCCACCCAGACGATGACTTTCACATAATGCAGTTAATTCTTTAATTTGATCTGGAAGAAGTCCTGAGGTTCCAATAATTGGATGTGCGCCATGGTTTATAATAGTAAGGCTATTTTGATACACACAATCTGCACGAGTGAGATCAACCACAATTTGTGCTTTAGTCTCTTTAATTGCTTGCGCTAAATTATCTTGTTTGCCAAGTTGTGCAACTAATTCAAATTCCTTGTGATTCTCTAAAGTTTCACAAGCTAAAGAGCCCATTTTACCATTGGCTCCATTCACAATAACACGCGTTAACATAGTTCTCCTCATAAAATGGTTTATGATTTTTCTTTTTGGGGAGGATAGTGAGTTCGCAAAGCCCAAATGGTTGCAAAAGGCCATCCAATTACTGTTGCTTGTAAAGCTAGGGCAACAAAGGCACCTCCAGGATTATCATTCATAAGAAAAATGATCCATGGAAAGAATGCAGCGAGGAAGAATATAAACATTTTTTGTATGAAGCTTACCATATAGTGCTCCCATAAGCTTTAATCGAAACGTTAAATCGGTCAGTAATCCTGGCAAAAGCAGTTGAAACATGTTGTGCAAGGGAAGGATGCTCCTCAGGGTTTCAACTGTTTTATCAAGGATTATGAATGTTATCACATCAATGCATAGGCCAAAAAACGATGGCCATTGCAAAAAGACCTGTTTCATTATAGGTCGATAATTACCTATTTTTCTACTAGAGCCCGTTCACCGTTCTACTCTGTTGATCAAGCTGATCAACTAATCACCTGTCCAGCCTTATTTTCTTTTTTATGCACCGTCACTGAACATGATTAAGAATGCTTGCAAACAATCATTAAACATTGTACATTGTGCGCTCATTCTTAAGGCAAATCTGGAATGACATTTACTATCTAACAAGGGTACTCTAATGAGAAAACAGGAGCTGCACCCACGCACCGCTGTTATAAATAAAACTCAAAAAAATAAGTCTAAAAAAGCACGAACAGATGCATTGTTATGGCTCGCTGCACATTTTCCTGAAGCATTCGATAATTCATTACGAATTCGTCCATTAAAAATAGGGATTATGGATGATATCTTGCTGCATGCAGATAATGCTGCAGAGCAAGGCATTTCCAAAAGTAAATTAAGAGAGGCCGTGGTTTTATTCACCCGCCGTCTTGATTATTTGGCATGCCTCAAGTTGCGGGAAATGCGCATTGATTTGCACGGTAATGTCGTTGGTGAAGTCAGTGAAGAAGAGGCCGAGCACGCTGCAGTTAAGATTAAGAAGCGTGTTGAAAAAAGCGTAAGAAATGCACGTAAAGTTCTGACGGAAAAAATACCAAATCCAGTCCATTCAACGCAGCCAAATACAAGTTTCCAAGCGAAAATAGGCCAACCATCGTTACCTGCGGAAGACCACTTTCCTACTTATCCAGTGCGCTCCTCAACCTACAATACTCTAAATGCACCAGCACAACCTGCTCGAGCTACGGCAGTAATGGTAAAAAATAAAACCACAAGACAATATGATCCCGATGTTGTCGCGCGTTTGAAAGAGAAATTAGGGCTCTCGAGAAGCCTTGAAGAGAAAAAGGAAGTCATAGAATAATTGTCGCCGTAGCTTGAGAGCTGCGTGGCGCAATCTCATCATCCCGAGCTTTTGCAAGGGATCTCTACGTTGTAGCACAATGCCATACTCAGAGAACACTTGCCTCCGAGATGAGGCAAAAGAACCTGGGTTAGGCTACGCTTTACCCAGGCTACAAGGCATAACTTCTATTAGTCAAAATCACAAGTCATAAGACAATCTGCTAACGTCTGTTGATCCGTTACTTCGATATTAAAACCTCTCCATAGCCTTCCTCACAATAAGCACTACCACATAAAAATTATGATGCGAGGAATAAAAATAATGATCTTATTTTTATAATTATCCTCAACAGATGAGTCACGTCGATTAGGGCTTACAAAATTCATAAATTAATGATGCACGCGGCTATCTGAACACACAAGTGTTCATTGTTGAGTTAAAAAGTACTAATGACACCCGAGTATCATCAGTACAGCTGAATGAGCGGGTGATGGGAATCGAACCCACGCCATCAGCTTGGGAAGCTGAGGTTCTACCATTGAACTACACCCGCAAAACTTTATTTATTATAATCTCTAAACCCGAATAATCTCCATACTGTTTGTACCGCCTGCTGAACCAATTACCCGACCACGTGTTAATAATACAAAGCCTTCTTTCTCCAGATGACCTGACTTGATTAACTCTGCAAGTACTTGTTGATTTAAGGTTTCAGAAGCGAATTGATGGTAATCCATAAACACTGGAAACACATTATGAACAAGGCATAAGCGGCCTATAGTTCTCTTATTCGCAGATACGGCAATAATAGGAACGGCGCTTTGTTGTCTTGATATCCATAATGCGGTATCACCTGATTCAGTCAAAGTAATAATGGCTTGGATAGGGAAATGATTCGCCGCATGCATTGTTGCCATCGCAATTGCTTGATCGGCACGTTGGTAATGACAGGTTTCCTCGCTACTATGATAGTAAAAATTTGCATGCTTTTCAGCACTGAGGCAGATCTTATTGACCATGGTGAGAACTTTCACGGGGAATTGACCACTGGCAGTTTCTGCAGACAACATCACCGCATCAGTTCCATCCAATATGGCATTGGCAACATCAGATACTTCCGCCCGAGTGGGTTGAGGATGGCTAATCATCGATTCCATCATTTGGGTTGCGGTGATGACCACTTTATCCAATCGACGGGCTTCACCAATAATATGTTTTTGAATTGCAGGGACTTCTGCAGCACCTACTTCAACGCCTAGATCACCTCGTGCAACCATGATTGCATCGGCTTCCTGAATAATTTCAGTTAGGAATTCCAGCGCCTCTGTCCGTTCGATTTTTGCGATAATCGGTATTTTTTTACCAAATTCAGTGATGAGGGCACGGGTATGGCGAATGTCTTCGGCATCTTTTACAAAGGACAAACTGATGTAATCTACCTCCGCTTCAATGGCTGTATGTAAATCACGTTTGTCTTTATCCGTCATGGTTCTGGCTGCCAGGCCACCCCCTTTTCTGTTTAGTCCTTTAAGATCACTCAGAGTACCCCCTTCAATGACGATACAGTGAATTTTAGAGCCTGTAATGGTTTTGACTTCTAATTCAATCAAGCCATCATTAAGCAATAAATGATCTCCTGGGGCCAGTTCCCGAGCTAGACTGGGGTAAGCTACGGATACTTCATCATGAGTCCCTAAAAGTTCTGGGGCATCGCAATCCAAAGTGAAGGCTTGACCTTCAATCAAAGCGATCGATTTATTTTGGAAACGGCCAATGCGAATTTTTGGCCCTTGCAAATCGGCCATGACTGCCACGGGGCAATTTAACTCTTCCGCAATTCCTCGAACCAGGGCAATAAGCTGCATTGCAGAGGAATCGGCATGGGAGAAGTTAATTCGTACCACGTCAACACCAGCGGTTAACATGGCACGGAGTGTGATTGGATCGCTACTCGATGGTCCTAATGTGGCAACAATTTTAGTTTGTCTTAACATCTTGTGCACGCTCCTGCAAAATGGCAACAGCGGGCAAGGTCTTTCCTTCCAAACACTCAAGAAACGCCCCACCCCCTGTGGAAACATAAGAAATTTGCTGGTTCAAATCATAGAGATCGATTGCTGCAAGCGTATCGCCACCACCGGCAATTGAAAAGGCATCGCTTTCAGCAATAGCAATAGCTAAGGCCCGGGTTCCATAAGCAAACTGTGCAAATTCAAAAACTCCAACAGGACCATTCCAAATGATGGTTTTAGCCTGATTAATAATATCAACGTACTCACTCACGGTCATCGGACCAATATCGAGAATCATGTCGTCTGTAGCGACATTTTGCAGTGATTTATTATAGGCTGGGCAATGTTCACTAAAGGATTTGCCGACTACCACATCAGTGGGCAAGGGGATATGACACCCTTTCTCTTTAGCAAGCTGGAGAATTTCACGTGCTTCATCCAATAAATTCTGTTCATAGAGAGAAACACCAATTTCAAATCCTTGGGCTTTAAGGAATGTATTGGCAATTCCACCGCCAGGGATTAAATAATCAACAAGGGTGACTAATTGGCGTAACAAACTGAGCTTCGTGGAAACTTTCGCGCCACCGACAATTGCCACTATGGGTTTTTTGGGGGCGGCAAGTGCCTTGTTCAAAGCATCGAGTTCCCTCACTAATAAGGGGCCTGCCACTGCAATTGGTGCATATTGAGCGACACCGTAAGTCGAGGCTTGCGCTCGATGCGCTGTTCCAAAGGCATCCATGACAAAAACATCACATAGATTGGCAAGTTTCCTTGCCAGCTGTTCTTCATTGTTTTTTTCGCCAACATTAAAGCGTACGTTTTCGCAAACGACTAATTCACCTGGTTTGGCTTCCACTCCATTGAGGTAATCACTTACAAAACGAACAGGATAATCCAAATGGTCCTGCAAATATTCTGCAATGGGCGCCATCGAAAAACGTCGTTCGAATTTTCCTTCTTCAGGACGTCCCAAATGAGATAAGACGATAACTGCAGCACCAGCATCTAAAGCAGCTTGAAGCGTAGGAAGCGCTGCCTGTAATCGTTGGTCACTGGTAATAATCCCCTCTTTGATTGGAACATTCAGATCTTCACGAATTAGTACCCGTTTTCCTGACAGGTCTATATCGCGCATTTGTATCAGATTCATCAGTTATCTCCAAACTGGGGTTCTAGCAACTCATCATTTGCTGAGCTGTATCAAGCATACGATTAGAAAAGCCCCATTCATTGTCATACCAGGCTACAATTTTAACTAGTTTACCAAATACTTTAGTTTGAGTAGTGTCAAAAATAGCTGATGCAGGATTATGATTAAAATCACAGGAAACTAAAGGATCATCATTGATTTGTAAGATGCGGCTTTTTGCTTGGCGTACAATATCGTTGACTTCTTTTGCAGTGGTTTCACGTTTTGCTGTAAAAGTTAAATCAATAACAGATACGTTAAGAACTGGTACACGCATCGCAAAACCATCCAGTTTTCCTGCTAATTCAGGCAATACCAATCCTACTGCTGCGGCGGCACCTGTTTTGGTTGGAATAATGGAGTGGGCTGCTGCACGAGCGCGACGAAGATCTTCATGGCTTCCGTCTAAAAGCATTTGATCATTGGTGTAGGCATGCACGGTATTTAATAAACCTGCTTCAATGCCTAAAGCATCATTTAATGGTTTCACCACTGGAGCTAAACAGTTTGTGGTGCATGAAGCATTAGAAACGATGAGATCAGAGGCTTTGAGTGTATGGTGGTTTACTCCATAAACTATGGTCGCATCCACATTTTTTCCTGGGGCAGAAATCAATACTTTTTTCGCACCAGCTGTAATATGCTGCATTGCTTTTTCGCGCTCGGTAAAAAAGCCAGTGCACTCTAAAACTAAATCAATGTTTAACTCTTTCCACGGCAAATTCAGCGGATTGCGTTCGGCAATGATTTTAATCGCATGACCATCGATTACCAGCATGTCGCCTTCAACACTTACATCGGATGCGAAACGACCATGTGTTGTATCATAACGGGTCAGATGTGCTGTAGTATCAATCGCAGATAAATCATTGATTGCAACAATTTCAAATTCATTTTGTTTTTTTGATTCAAAAATTGCTCTTAAGATACAACGGCCAATGCGACCGTAGCCGTTAATCGCGACACGTATTGTCATATTACTTCTCTCCAATTTTAGTGGAGTCTGTTTACAATCTAGCAAATGGTAAGCAGACCCTTTATCTCAAGTTAAGTATCTAATTCGTAGCTCTAACGCCATTAAGCTCAGGAATTTCCCCTCTCCCCGTGGGTAGAAGGTGCCCAAAGGCCTCACTCAACCCCTCTCCCAAAAGTGGGGGAGGGAATGCTTCTTTGCTTTATCTAGACTACAAATTGTTTCATCCTATTTTAGTTTTTTACTACTAATGTTTCTAATGTCTTAATTATTCGTTCTACAGTAATACCCAGATATTGATAGGCTTGGGCAGCAGGGGCAGATACGCCAAAACGATCCAGGCCGATGACTGCACCTTGTAAACCAACAAATTGATACCAATAAGCAGAACTGGCCGCTTCAATTGCGATGCGGGTTTGAATATTTTGAGGCAAAACATGTTCTTTATAACTTTGATCTTGCTCCAAGAATAGTTCCGCACAAGGCATAGAGACTACCCTCACCTTAAGTCCTCGTGTTTTCACCTGCTCTGCAGCAGCAAGTGCGAGCTGAACCTCCGAGCCTGTTCCGATTAAGATGGCATCAGGAGTTCCATCACAATCCAGAATGATATAACCTCCTTTTTTAATTAACTCAGCCGCTGTTGCTCCATGAGGCAATGCAGGAAGATTTTGCCTTGAAAGCAGCAAGGATGTCGGCCCATTATGATGCTCCAAAGCGAGTTTCCATGCAACGGCTGTTTCCATTAAATCTGCGGGACGCCAAACACGCATACCTGGAGTCATACGCAGCATGGATGCATGTTCTACTGGTTGATGGGTTGGACCATCTTCACCTAACCCAATTGAATCATGAGTAAAGACATAAATGATACGTTGCTGCATTAAGGCACTTAAACGTACGGCATTGCGTGCATAGTCCGCAAAAACCAGGAATGTTCCACCATAAGGAATAAATCCACCATGGACTGCCAGGCCATTCATTATTGCGGCCATACCGAATTCGCGAACGCCATAATATAGGTAATTACCTGAAAAGTCTTCGGCAGTGATGGCTTTGCTGCCGGACCAATCGGTATTATTGGATCCAGTTAAGTCTGCTGAACCACCGAGCATTTCAGGCAGTAAGCGGGCAAAATGTTCAATGCATTGTTGTGATGATTTACGGGTGGCGATGGCTTTGTCATTGCTGCGGCACTGCTCAAGAAATGCATCGCTGTAACTTTGCCAATCATCAGGCAGATCGCCATTGATGCGACGTAAAAATTCATAGTGGTCTTGTGGGTATTTTTGCTGGTATTGATTCAGTTGCATGAGCCATTGTTGCTCTTCTTTTTCCCCTTGTTCTATGTGATTCCATTGCTGATAAATGGTATCAGGGATGACAAAAGGCTCGTAGTCCCAGTTAAAAAATTCACGAACATTGGCAACGTCTTTTGCACCTAGCGCAGATCCATGCGCTTTTTCACTCCCTGCTACCGAGGAACCGAGTCCAATTACGGTTTTGCAGATAATCAGGGTGGGTTGTGTAGTATTGGCCTGTGCTTTAAGGATGGCTTGCTCAATAGCATCCATATCATGGCCGTCTACCGCTTCGATAACTTGCCAATGATAGGCTTTAAAACGTTGGGCTGTATTATCAGTAAACCAAGATTCAACTTTACCATCAATCGAAATTCCATTGTCGTCATAGAAAACGATGAGCTTTCCTAAACCTAAAGTGCCTGCGAGCGAACACGCTTCGTGCGAAATGCCTTCCATAAGACATCCATCGCCAGTAAAAGTATAGGTATAGTGATCCACGAGATTAAAATCATCGCGATTAAAGTGTGTTGCGAGCACCTGCTCTGCCAGAGCCATGCCTACTGCATTTGCCAAGCCTTGTCCTAAAGGACCTGTAGTTGTTTCTACTCCAGGCGTATGGCCGAATTCTGGGTGCCCAGGGGTTTTCGAATTTAATTGACGGAACTGCTTCAAGTCTTCTAAAGAAAGCTTATAGCCAGTGAGGTGAAGTAATGAATAAAGCAGCATGGATCCATGCCCATTGGACAATACAAAACGATCGCGATTAAACCAATGAGGATTTTGGGGATTGTGCTTTAAAAACTTCTTCCATAAAACAGTGGCTATGTCTGCCATGCCTAAAGGCATTCCTGGATGTCCTGATTGAGCTTGTTCTACGGCGTCTACACTTAAAATGCGAATGGCATTAGCTAATTCTTTGGAAAGATTCATGGGTACTCTTCGTGCTTAACTCGGTGTGATATTGTCGCTCAGAAGACATGAATCAGCAAGAAAATAAGTGCATTTTTGATCATTATTTTGCAAAAAGACTTAATTTTGTTCTATTTCCGTGTTTAATGAGCATGCCAAAACGATAAATTTGTGTAACTATATTATAGATCGATAAGATAGCTGATGGATATTTTTGGGGTGATAAAAACCAGTCCAGGCGTACTGAATCGATTGACAGAAACAACAAGCCGTATGACTAATGTTCATAAATTTTCTTTTTGTATAAATTTATATATAATCAGACCTATTTTTTTACTTTTGAATTTATTAATAGACAATAAGCAAGTGAGCAGTATAAGATTGTTCATTTGATATCCCAAAATTCATTTTAGGACATCATGACCCCACTTATTCGACATTTACATGAAACTTTTTTAGCAGAAACCTTCTCTGAACTTCCTTTCTCACAGGCTGCGCAAAATCCTATGAATTGGACCTTCACAGAAAGCATTAAAAAGTTAGGTCCTGATTTTTATCGTAAGATAGTCCCTCTTCATTTGGTACTCAACCTGGAATATAGTCTTTTGGGGCAACAACTAAATGCCAAGTTTGAGTCTGAGACGCCAATCGATCGAGAGGAACTCAAAGAGCAGCTGATTGCCGCATTGATGATGGCTGAACTTTTGGAGCATATCTACGCGCACTATTTGATCGTGCCAAGAGAAGTGGCGCGCTTACGTCAGCAACAAAATTTATATTGTGAATTACTCGCACAGTTAATACCCAATTTCCCTAAAAAACCTAAAGCACTCGACGAGTTTTCGTTTACTCAAGAAATACGCAATATGACGGTCGAGACAAATCCGTTTCGATTGTTATTCACACGTACGAAACGTGCTTTAGATTTTATCTCCCGGATATCCAAATCAGAGTCATACCTTCATTTTGTCAGTGTAATGGATAATGTTCTGGACCCTATTCTTGCGCAAATAGCGTGGATTTTCTTTCTACCCCGTTTATTGGTCAACTTCTTCGTGGTGTTCAAACATACGGTGCCGGGTTGGTGGATGGAGGAGGAAGAGGAAGCTTTGGGTTGGACTGTTCGTTTCAATGCGCAAATAAAACGTCGGTGGTTTGAATTAGGTAATGATATTGTTTGGTTTAGCGCCGGATTTATTAATTGTTATTATTTAGTGGGCGCCTTGGCGCCATTTGCTTTTTATTTGTCGCTTGCTGCTTTTGCTTTTGACATCATCATGTCGTTGACTCGAGCGTATATTGAGTTGAGTCGTTTATTTGAGCTACGGTCGCACTATACAACCATGTTAAGCACGACATCGAGTCTAAAAGAGCAAAGAGCAATAAAAGAACACCTTCAAGCAATAGACAAGCAAATTGCATTTGAGCAATTTCGACTTGGCTCGCATTTAACGACGACCACGCTCATTTTCCTGGCTATGTGTTGTGCGCTTCCCATTTTTGCAGCAAATCCCATTATTCCTGTCCTTGGTGCCATTGCCCTGGTGGTGATTTGTTTTGTTAATTTTGCTCTAATCGACTCGATTAACGAGAGTCGCCCCAAAGATACAATCGATCGCCAATCCGCATTATCAAAGCTGGGATTTTTCGGCAATAAAGAACCAGCAATCATAGAGTTAGATAAGATTTCTGATGAAGAAGACGAGATGCAACTGGATGAATCATCTTGTTGTCTTCAATAATCAGCCCTTATAGAAAGGTCGCGGTTTTGGCTGCACGCCCCGCGGCTCCATCAATGATCTCATTTTGGGTATAGAGCCTTTATTAATTGAATGTTATGCTTTAGGTCTTGTATTCATTTTCAAAGGTAAAGCATGTCAGCGCCAGTCGGATTACCCCAATTTAGCCATCTTGATGTGAATCACTTTCAATCGCATCTTGATGCCATCTTAAAAAAGCATTTGGAGCAGGTTGACCGTTTGCTCAAAGAAAATCCTCATTATACCTGGGACAATTTAATGTACCCTTTAGATGATATGGCTGATGAGCTGGAACGTTTTTGGTCTCCGCTGTCTCATTTGCATGGTGTGATGGACTCTCCTGAGTTGCGTCAATGCTATGATGCCTGTTTGCCCTTACTCTCAGCTTATGAGTCTGCAATGGGTCATAACCATGACTTGTATGAAGCCATTAAATCAATCGATCTCCATACTTTGAATCCAGTGCAGCAAAAAATAATTGCTGATAGTTTGCGTGATTTTGAATTATCGGGCGTTGCTTTGGATAAAGAACATAAAAAACGATTTGAAGCAATTCAGACACGTCTTGACGATCTGACCAATCAATTTGAACACAATATTTTGGATGCAACTCAAGCTTTTACGTTACATATTAAAGACCCCGCACGTTTGGCAGGACTACCAGAGCATGCGTTACATACTGCGAAAGAAGTTGCCGCAGAAAAAGGCCTCAAAGGACATGTGCTGACCTTGGAGTACCCCTGTTATCAAGCCGTGATGACCTATGCGGAAGATCGCGCATTACGTGAAGAAATGTACCAAGCTTATATTACCAGAGCCTCAGATCAGGGCCCACATGCGGGTACTTATGACAATACGCCCTTGATTCAGGAAATTTTGGCATTACGCGATGAAAAGGCCAAGTTGTTGGGTTTTAATAATTATGCAGAACTATCAATCGCAACAAAAATGGCCGAATCAACCCAGCAAGTGCGCGATTTTATGGACGATTTGGTGGGCAGAATACATACCCAGGCAACAACTGAGTTTAAACAGTTGGAACAATTTGCCGCAGAAAAATATCAGCTCAATCCGGTCAAGCCTTGGGATATAGGGTATTTGTCTGAAAAACGCAGACAAGCTTTATTTACTCTCTCACAGGAAGATTTGCGTCCCTATTTCCCTCAACCCAAAGTCATGCAGGGACTATTTGATTTAGTTAAAAAGCTCTACGGGATGTCGATTGAAGAAATAAAGGGCGTTGATATATGGCATAAAGACGTACAATGCTATTGCGTGGTCGACGAACACAACAATGTTCGTGGTTATGTGTTTACCGATTTATTTGCCAGACCCAACAAACACAGTGGCGCATGGATGGATTCATTACAAAGCCGCAGAAGGTTGGAAGATGGTACCGTCCAGTTACCCATTGCGACATTAACGTGTAATTTTGCCAAGGCATCAGCCAATAAGCCTGCGATGCTCTCCCATGAAGAGGTGGTGACTTTATTCCACGAATTTGGTCATTGCTTGCATCACATTTTAACTCAGGTCGATTATCTCGGCGCCTCAGGCATTAATGGCGTGGAATGGGATGCAGTGGAATTACCCAGCCAATTTTTTGAAAACTGGTGTTGGGAGAAAAGCGGCTTGGCTGCTTTAACTGCACATGTGGATACTGGGGAGCCACTCCCTGATTCACTTTTTGAACGTCTGATTGCCGCCAAAAATTTCCAATCCGCTATGGCCATGTTACGGCAGATGGAGTTTTCAGTATTTGATTTTCGTATTCATCAGGAATATGTTCCGAATCGTAAATCATTGGTTGATGACATTCTGGCTGATGTACGTTCTAAAACCTGTGTGGTTCCTGTGGTTCCTTACAATCGTTTTCCCCAGAGCTTTAGCCATATCTTTGGTGGGGGATATGCTGCAGGCTACTACAGTTACAGTTGGGCCGAAGTTTTATCCAGCGATGCTTTTTCCCGTTTTGAAGAAGAAGGCGTATTAAACTCCAAAACAGGGCATGATTTCCTGCATTACATATTAGAAGCAGGCAGTTCGAAGAAAGCCGCTGAGGCTTATAAAGAGTTCAGAGGACGTCCTGCAACAGTGGATGCGTTGCTACGCCACAATGGCATTCAGGGGTAATGAGACACTGGGCGAAAGCGAGGCTTTAGCCCAGGAACCTTTCTAAATCACAATGAATTTTCACAAGAAAAGCTGCTCATCTGCGACCATTTTATGTTATACTTAAAATGTACAGATTGGGGGCGACCTGGCTTCGACGTGGGTTGCAAAACCAGAGGTGCATGCCGAGAATGAGAACTCTCGTAAATCAGACTCAACTAAATATAAATGCAAACGATGAAAACTTTGCTGGTGGGGAAGCTATCGCTGCCTAATAAGCACTTTAGTTAAACCATCACTGTGTACTGGCCAATAAACCCAGTATCCCGTTCGACCGAGCCCGCTTATCGGTATCGAATCAACGGTCATAAGAGATAAGCTAGTGTCTTAATCCATCCCGTATTAAGATGCGAAATTCAGGGAATCGCTGTGTAGTATCCTGCCCGTCGGAGAATGCACAGTTAAATCAAAAGACACGGCTACGCATGTAGAGCTGAAGGCAGAGGATTTGCGGACGCGGGTTCGATTCCCGCCGCCTCCACCAATTATTCAAACCATTTCTGACCACCAAAGACCATCATAAACCCAATAAAATCAATGCATTGCGCGGGTTTTCATTGATTTTTATGTTGTATTTCATGGTCTATCATTGTCTACAAAATGTCCCAAAAAAGCCCCAAATTTTAATTTAATGCCCCAATGGCGCCCCAAAAAATTGGATAAAAATTAATTCATTATGCGGGAACCGATTGAAATAGAGTTAACGATAAAAATCAACTATCTCTTTAATACTCGATGATCGACATTTTTTATATTGACATTCGCTCTAATCCCCACTCAAGCAGATTTTTGGTATTTTAAACTTTCAGAAGGTCCTAATTTTCCCAAGTCTCTACCACTCATATGTTTGGCTGATTGTCGCAAGGGAATAACTTCAGCAACCTTTGCAGAAATAGAATTAATGAGAGGATTCGCTTTATCAGATGATACCACGGATTGAATGGACTCTATTACTCGATGATCGACATTTTTTATGTTGACACATACTAGACCTTGCTCATGACTTAGAACTAGGCTAGATTTCAAGCCCTTTAAAAAATAAGCAGTAGTTACAGGATGTTTTGTCTAAAGCCGTTATCGTTATGCCAAGAATTTATTGAGCAACTCAATGAATCCCTAAATACTCACTATGGAAAAAAGCTTACGCTTACCCAAAGGGGTTGGCTTGCTTTATGTTTGACGGGTATTTTAATTACAAACTCGGTTTGCTGGCAACGCATAGAACGAATGACAATTGGAGGATACAAGGCCAGTGCTCTTTCAAAGATGTTTAGACGAGCCAAAATAAGCTGGTCAACTTTGCTCCAATCTAGTATCCAAATGATACTGTCTCGTTATGGGATAACCTATGGTGTTTTAGCGATTGATGATACGGCAAACAAACGGTGCAAGCATACCAAGATGATTAGCAAAACACATAAAACTAAAGATAAAAGCACAGGCGGCTATTTTAATGGCCAAGAACTGGTTCTTTTACTTTTGATAACAGAGAAAGTGACCATGCCCGTAGGTTTTGGATTTTATGAACCTCAACCAGAAATGTCCTCCTGGCGTAAGACATACAACATACAAAAGAAAAATGGAGTACCTAAACACCAAAGAGAGGAAAAGCCTACCCCTAACTATGAAAAATATCCAACTAAGGCCCAAATTGCACTGAATCTACTATTCGAATTTAGGAAGTCTTTTCCCCAAATAAAAATCCAATGTATTCTTGCAGATGCTCTTTATGGCTCAAGTACATTCTTCTGCAAGGCTTGTGCTCAATGGGGTGTACAAGTTATTTCTCAGGTAAGACACAATCAAAAAATAAAAACTCGCGGCAAGTTGATTACCATTGCAGAATATTTTAAGCGCTACTCATATGGTACTTGTCGAGAAATGGCTATTCGAGGTACGGTAAACCAGTTAGTTACTCTAGATGGAGCTCGGCTACTTCTTAAAGCTCACGGTTGTAAACGCTATATCGTAGCCATCAAATATGAAGGTGAAGAAAATTACCGCTATTTAGTTGCTTCGGATTTGACCTGGAGATTGACTGATATTGCTTCAGCATATACTCTTCGTTGGCTCGCAGAGGTTTTTATTCAAGACTGGAAGGGGTATGAAGGGTGGTGCCAGTTAGCCAAGCAGCAAGGTGAAGATGGATCAAGCCAAGGCCTGATACTGAGCCTGTTGTCTGACCACTGCCTACTCTTACATCCACAACAGAAAGCCTTGGTAGATAACAAGCTACCTGCATTAACTGTAGGTAGTCTGCGAGACTTAGAAAGAATCAACGCTGTAATAAGAGTCCATTCAATCCTTGGTATCATCTGATAAAGCGAATCCTCTCATTAATTCTATTTCTGCAAAGGTTGCTGAAGTTATTCCCTTGCGACAATCAGCGAAACATATGAGTGGTAGAGACTTGGGAAAATTAGGACCTTCTGAAAGTTTAAAATACCAAAAATCTGCTTGAGTGGGGATTAGAGCGAATGTCAATATAAAAAATGTCGATCATCGAGTAATAGTACTGCTGTGAGCATCCGTAAGATCTTTTCTCAAAATGCAACAATCACTTTGAGAGTAAATTAAAACTTCCAGCCGTTTTTTGAAATCTGGGTGGTTTGTGTAGCGACAATTAAAATTGCGTTTTTTCGGAAGCAAAAATACCCCCTTAAAATTCCCTTTTCTGCTGGTTAGTCAAAAGTTCTATTAGTCACCTATTATTAGTTGATTAGATTGTCTTTTTTAAAAATCGACAAAGGGACTTCTTGGCGAATGACAATAACCAATCAGCAGGTAAAATTACTCATGAAAAAACTAAAAAAACATAACCAGGAAGTATCTGCCGCAAAATCAGGAATGTCAGCTAATACAGCAAGGAAATATATTAAGAGTGGTCAACTGCCGTCAGAGATGAGCAAGCCACATACTTGGAAAACCCGAGTTGATGCGTTCTCTGATGTTTGGGATGAGCTTGCAAAAATGCTGGAGGGTGCACCAGGGCTAGAAGCCAAGACACTGCTTAATTATCTTATGGCACGTGCCCCAGAACAATATAATCAAAGCCATTTACGTACATTGCAACGACGGGTTCGCGATTGGCGGGCTGCCTTTGGAGCCGAACAAGCGGTTATTTTCAGGCAACATATTCAACCAGGTAAGCAAAGCCAGTCTGATTTTACGTGCATGAACTCACTTAACATCACCATTAATGGCCAACCATTTAAGCACCTCCTTTTTCATTTTATCCTGACGTATTCACGCTGGGAGTCGATTAAAGTATGTTTCAGCGAAAGCTTTGAAAGTTTAGTCAGTGGTTTTGAAAAGGCAGTATGGGAACTAGGTTATGTCGCCGGTGAGCATCGTACAGATAACCTCACTGCAGCAACTAAAGCGATGGGGAGTAGGCGCGAGTTCACCGAGCGTTGGCAAATGGTTATGGCTCATTACCAAATCAAACCAACTACTAATAATCCTGGAGTAAGCCATGAAAATGGCTCTATAGAAAAAAGCCATGATTTGTTGAAAAACGCGATTGACCAGACCTTGATGGTGCGTGGCTCTCGTGATTTCCTAACTCAAAAAGATTATATTGAGTTTTTGCAGAAAATAGTTGATGGGCGCAACAAATACCGGATGGCTCAGTTTGAGCAAGAAGAGGAGCTACTGCAAGAGCTTCCTGATAGAAAATGGAATTCACCTGAAATTGTTACTGCACGCGTGAGCTCAGGCAGCATTATCCAGCTTCTGGATAAGCCTTATAGCGTCCCCAGCAGGCTAATTCACTATACATTAAAAGCTTATATTTATCCTGAAGAAATCATCTTGTTCTATGGCAACAAACAACTGCAGGTCATGCCAAGAAACTATGGTGATGGGCTTGAAGGGATTAACTACAGACACCTTATTGATGCTTTAGTTCGAAAGCCATCTGCTTTTGCTAATTATCGTTACCAAGGAGCCTTTTTCCCCAGGAGCTGCTTTCGTAAGGCTTATGATGAGCTTTGCAACAAGCGGCCAGCTAGTGCTGATAGAGTCTATTTAAAGATTCTGCAGTTAGCAAAAATTCAATCAGAACAGCAAGTTGCTCTTGCCCTTGAGTTATTGCTTGAGGCACGCGAAATCCCTCTTCTGGAACGGGTTAAGGAGTTAATCGATGTCTACCAAAAAGAGAAAAGAGCTGTTCACGTCATGGAGCCAAACCTGGCTGATTATGACAACTTATTGACCTCCTACAGGAGTCACTAAGCATGAACATCAATTTGAATTTAACTCATAATTTAAATCAACTGCTGTCCAATTTAAAATTACCTATTTGCCTTAAAGATTATCTGGAGGTGGCACAGCGTTGTGAGAAAGAAAAACTGTCTCATGTTGAATTCTTTTATGAAATTCTGCAAAGAGAAAGCGATTATCGCATGCAAAAAAAGATAGATAAGCTCGTCAAATCAGCTCAATTACCGCGCGACAAGTTACTGTCTGATTTTGATATGACTCGTATTCCTGGGCTTGCGCCAAGCCAAATTATTCAATTGGCCGAAGGGGAGTTTATTGACCGATACGGCAATGTATTAATTTTTGGAAACCCAGGTACTGGAAAAACCCACTTAAGTATAGGGCTTGCACGTGAATGGTGTTTGTCCGGAAGACGAGTTTGTTTTTACACTGCAGCGAGTCTTGTCCAGCAACTGCTGCAAGCGAAGCAGGTATTGAAGTTAGAGCAGTTCATCAAAAAGTTAGACCGATTTGAGTTGCTCATTATTGATGATATCTCTTATGTCCCTTTTGAGCGTCATGAAACCGATGTACTATTCACGCTGATGGCCGCACGTTATGAGATGCGCAGTTTATTGATTACCAGTAATTTGCCATTCTCAAAATGGAACTCCATCTTTAAAGATGAAATGACTACGAATGCCGCCATTGATAGGCTTGTGCATCATGCAGTGATCCTTGAACTCAATACATCGAGTTACCGTAGTGAGTGCGCCAAGAGGAATAAAGTAGAGCCCATCAACGCCGACTGACGCGCCTTCTGTGAAGGCTTGTCAACCTAAGGCCAACTCTTCCCTATAGATCAGGAAAGAGTTGGCCTTAGGTCCTATAAAATTAAATCCTGAAAATCCCCAATTATTACTCCCCATCACTAATAAATTAATAACGAAAAATAGAGACAAATTTAGTTTAATTGATGTACACTTCTGTTCCTGCAGAAAGGCTTATTTTAGCTTAATTTATTGCTGTCCTCTAAACGCAAAAATAATTGTCGCTACACATGGTTAATAAAAATATCTAGATCTTTGGAATATTCTTTGGCATCTTGCGGAAGATGAGCAAATATTAGATTGCATGTTCTTCCATCTGAAATAGACGAATATGTCAGGGGCGATTTCATCAAAGTATAAAAATTAAACGACCATCTGGAGAAGTTCAGGATTTTTTTTATAAAGATATAGAAGCTATATATTAAAAGTGATTAAAATCAGGCACCTACGTTTCGAGGCGTAGATTATTAAAATCTTAAGAAGGAGCCTGATTATCATGCAAAGTACGTGTAAATTTGGAAAAAATCAATATTTATTTAATTGCTTTCTCACAATAAAAGATCCGCGAGTTGGTGGACGTTGTACTTATTCATTATTAAGCATTCTAGTGATAGTGCTTTGTGGGCTGGTTTGCGGTTGTGATGGGTGGAAGGCCATGGAGTTATTAGCAAAGACCCGTAAACGCTGGTTAAGCCGATGGATAGATCTAAGCGAAGGAGTCCCTAGTCATCAAACTCTTGCCCGAGTATTCTCTTTAATTGACCCCATCGAGTTTGAACGCTGTTTACACGAGTGGGTAGGAGGAATCTGTGCTTTATTTACGGATGATGTTATTGCTATTGATGGAAAAACCACACGAGGCTCCAGTCATAAACGAAGTAATAAGAAAGCAACGCATCTGATAAATGCCTATAGCTCTCGCTTGGCTACAGTATTGGGAAGTACTGTGACGCCTGATAAATCGAATGAAATAAAGGGAATTCCTCTTTTATTAAAGACACTTAATATCAAAGATAAAGTAATAACAATAGATGCTATGGGGACACAAAAAGGTATTGCAAAATTAATCCGTTTGAAAGAAGCCCACTATCTGCTTGCCCTGAAAAAAAATCATGGTCGTTTATATAAAAAAGTGAACACTCTTTTTAATAAAGCAGATGAATTAGATTATAAGGCGATGGTGTATAAGGAAAAGGAGTCCAACGATTATGACCATAGCCGTATCGAACACCGGAAATATACCCTATTGCCAGCAATGTATTTACCCACCTATAGTCACCAATGGAAGGATTTAAGTGCCTATATTCGTGTGGAGTCAGAGCGTCATTTACCTACTGGCGAAGTTGAGATGGCAACTCGTTATTACATCACCTCGATGCATTACAAGAATTATAGGAAAATTCCAGAGGCTATTCGGCAGCATTGGCAAATTGAAAATGGCTTGCATTACAAGTTGGATGTGGGAATGAACGAAGATCAGTGCCCCATTTATCGCGGCTATGCAGATAGAAATTTAAGCATTATGAGAAAAATAGTGCTTAAACTGTTAACTGATGAGAAAACAAATACCGATGGAATCGCTTTAAAAAGGATGAGAGCCGCTCTTTCTGTTCAATATACCAAAAAAGTGGTTGGATTTTAAACTTTGATGAAATCGCCCTGCGAATATGTAATAAATGGCATTTGTGCCATAAACCTTAAATCAAATTCCAGTGCTAAATTAAAAATAGAGCTAAAAATACATAAGATACAACCAACGCTGATCCAAATAAGGCCAGCAGACTATAATTTTTTGTTTGCTTTGCCATATCATGAACCTCTGCTACTGAATCAGAAATTACTTTTTTAATTATCGATACTGATTCATTTGTGGCCTCCTGCAACAAACGAGTCATGGCTTCTTTACTGCTGGCTAAAGCCATATTGAGTATCTTTTCAGCTTTTTCCCTGGCATCATCTTTCCATTGAGAGGAAATACTCTCTATTTCCTCTCTGAACTGAGCCAACACGGCCGCTTGTGCCTGTTGGGTTTCTTCAATCAATCTATCGTTCATGGTCTGCAGGATGAGAATTGGATCATCCTTGCTTAAAACTACCCCATGTTTGACAGCGATCTCCTGCATAACTGTATCAAATTTATCATTCATTAGATCACCCTGGCGTTATCTAGCTGCCCAAACAGTTGATCACGAACGATTTTTAACCGTTGACGGGTCATAATGCTCTTATCTGGCATACCTAGTACTTCACCGAAGGTCAGTTTTTGTTGCAGCATATCGGTTAGATCACGACCATAGGTTTCTTTTTTTAGATCAGGAATTTGAATTAAGGCTGATATGTTGTCCTTGTTATCGCGGTAAGCCTTTAGTTGTTCGAATGTCTTACCTTCATGCTCTATAGCTCCCCAATAGGGATTGAGCCAGACGACAAACTGTGCTTCATTTGCAAACTGGTTAATCAGCTGAGCAAAGCCATTAATGGTATCGAATAAGGCCTGGCCGCCGGTGATAACAGTATGAATAACCATTTCATGATCTAATTCCTTTAACAAAGCTGGAACTTGATTGCTGATGAGGTAATGAGATAGCGGTACAAAAGAACTGGCACCGTTGTCAATGACTACATCATTAGTAGTTGAGGCAATTTTTTCGATGAGAATATCGAATAGCCTGGGGTTGATTTCATCGCCACTCATGACTTGAATATGGTCGACATTGAGAGCGTTAAAGCCATGAAAGGTTGAATTGATGGGGTCGGTGTCAATGCACAATGGGGTTTGGCCTTTGTGATATTTGTATTGTGCTGTTGTTGCTGAAATAAATGATTTGCCGACACCGCCTTTGCCTTGCAGTGTGATATGAATTTTTGCCATTACAAGAGTTCCTCCAGGTTGGGTTTTGGATTAAAAATAAAACCGCGAATTTCGGTTTTTGCTTTACTTTTAGCCTGTTCATCTTCCTTGGTGTTCTCCTGACTAGATGGCTTTTTTTCAGCAGCAATCAAACGTGCTACATAGCCACAAAATGTTTTATATGAAAATGAGATTTTGCCTTCTTCAACTAAGGTTTCCCAGACAAGCTTTATGGACCAGCCATCAGTTAGCGCTGAAGCGATATCTTTTTTTAGCGCAAGAAAAGCGGCTTTATTTACAGATTTATCAGAGACTTTTCTTTCCATCTGCTTTGCTGCGATTCGTTCGCTGAGGGAGCTTCCCATGTCATACCGTCAATTATTATTGTTCTCTCTGATGGTACAAACTATTGCGCTGCTCGGCAATAGCCTATGCTATTTTCTTTCCTTTTGTCGTAATTAAACATCTTCTTAAACAGACATATATGTAATTTATCCGTAATTAATAGGGCTTTTCAAAAATAACCTTGAAATTACATAAAATTACCTGATACTATGAAATTAAATGAACTTAAAAAGCAGGGCAAGATAGGTGAAGTTAGCTAACCAGCAAGCTGGCTACCAACCTCACGAGTCTTATTCGCACCTTCGGTGCTCAACGAAAGAACTGTGTTTTGAGATCAAATCGATACTCAAAGGATTGCATAACCACTTAATTAAGAGGTCGGCATCCTTATGGACGAGAAACTTAAAACACCTACCAGAAAGAATGGTCGTCATCTTCGCGTACCTGTTTTACCTTCCGAAGAAATTCAAATTAAATCGAATGCGGCTACTGCTGGCCTTTCAATTGCCGAATACTTAAGACGAATTAGCCTCGGTTATCAAATTCAAAGTAGTGTTGATAAGGATTACATACTACAGCTGGCCAAAATCAATGGAGACTTAGGACGGCTTGGCGGACTGTTAAAACTATGGCTGACTCAAGATAACCGTGTTGCGCACTTTGACCTCCAAACAATAAGAACATTGTTAAGTCGTATTCAAACCACGCAGGATGCAATGTTTGAAGTGGTGAAAAAACTATGATTATTCGCCATATTCCTATGAAGAAAACAAGACTTAGCAGTTTTTCGGGGCTTGTCCAATATCTGTGTAATAAACAAAACAAAGAAGAGCGTGTAGGTAAAGTCAGACTAACAAACTGCAATAGTCTCGATCCCATTTGGGCTGTTCAGGAGGTTTTGGCAACACAAGCCAAGAACCAGAGAGCGACTGGTGATAAAACATACCATATGCTCATTTCTTTCGCTCCAGGAGAAAACCCTTCACTACAAGTTTTACAAGAAATTGAACTCAAAGTGGCATCGTCGATTGGATTTAAAGAACACCAAAGAATTTCTGTTGTTCATCATGACACAGATAATCTTCATATTCATGTTGCGATTAATAAAATTCATCCCAAAACCTTTAATATGATTGAACCCTGCAGGGCATATAAAACTTTTTCCGATATTGCATCCAGTCTCGAAATTGAATTAGGTCTTAAAATAACCAATCATCAAACTCGTAAAAGTCGTTCAGAAAATCTTGCTGACGATATGGAGCAACATTCAGGAATTGAGAGCCTGATTAACTGGATGAAGCGCAATTGTAAAGAACAAATCGAAACGGCCCAAAATTGGAGCGACTTACATAAGGTTTTAGCGAAGCACCATATGAGAATACAAATCAGGGCTAATGGCTTTATTTTTTGTGATGAAGATGGTCTTGCAGTCAAAGCAAGTTCTGTATCCAGAAATTTTTCTAAACAGCGTCTTGAATCAAGGCTTGGTAAATTTGAACCATTGTTTTCAATAACTAATTTATCATCATCCAATGTTTATCGGTATGAACCACTAAACAAAACGTTTATCAGTAGTGAACTCTATGCTCAATACCAGCATGAAAAAACACAAAGCCAAAATGTACGTTCAGCAAAACTAAAATACTTGCGAGAAGCCAAAGCCAAATTGATTGATAAGGCCAAAAAACGAGGACGAATGAAACGAACCGCTTTAAAGTTAATGAACCTTTCAAAGATGAGCAAGAAGTTTCTTTATCAGCAAATTAGCAAAACTCTCCTGCACGACATTGAGAACATCAGGAAAAATTATACGCATGCTCGACACAGTTTAATGGAAAATTATCAAAATAAGACCTGGGCTGATTGGCTGCAAAACAAAGCGCAAAGTGGTGACCAGAAGGCTTTAATGGCAATGCGTTATCGCAATCGAAAAAACAACAGTAATTACACGATATCAGGCACAGACTCAGCTTTTTCTTCTTTTAATTTTGGACAAATCGACTCTCTTACTAAAGAGGGTACTGAGATTTATAAAAAGGATAACGCTGTTATCAGAGACAATGGAAAAGAAATTGTAATTTCTAAAGGTGGTTCTATCCCTGTCCTTAAAAGAGCCTTGGAAATGGCAAGGCGGCGCTATGGTGACAGTATTTGTGTGAGCGGGTCTCCACAATTTAAAAAGATTATCTTGCAAATTGTTATTCAATATCAAATACCAATCACTTTTGCTGATTTGGATTTGGAAAACCAACGCCAAAAATTAAATTTAGAAAAGGAGAAATCTCATGAACAATCAAGATCAAACCGACAAAACCATCGAAGGAGAGATCCAGGAAGCCATGCGGCTGCTGGAACAGCCAATGGAAATGGAAAGCACCGGAGCACAAAGTCCAACTCTTTTAGCATTAGACAAGGCTCGCCAGCCAAAGATCACAACAGCTTGCGAAACTTGTCCAAATGCGATCTGGTTCAGCTCACCGGAGGAGGTCAAGTGCTATTGCAGGATAATGCACATGATCAGCTGGAGCGGCAAAGACTCCAACCTGATAACAATGTGCGACGGAAAATTTATGGATTAAAGCAGAAAGGGAAAAATCGAAAACCATAATATTTGAATATTATTTGTGCATTTTGTATGCTTAAATTGTCACTCATATGGAAAAGAGTAAGATTATGATAAAGCAATGGAATGATATAAGTCAGAAATATGAAGGAGCTTCTCTTATTTTAGGGAATGGAGCGAGCATTGCATTCAGTGATATGTTCGCATATACCAAACTATATGAAGTGGCGAATGATAATAAATATATCAACCCCAAACTACGTAATTTATTCGGGAAATTTGGCACGCAAAATTTTGAGATTGTCTTATATAAACTGTGGCAAGCAAAAGAAGTATTAAATTTACTTCAAGGAAATACGAATATAGTTGATGAAAATTATTCACTGTGTAGAAGTGCCTTAATAAAAACTGTCAGAGCTGCCCATATTCAATATGATAGAGACGATGAGGTATTTATAGAAAAACTACAAAATGCATCAAACTTTTTAAAGAGTTTTAATATCGTATACTCACTAAATTATGACCTTATACTTTATTGGGTAATTGCAATAGGTAACCGGGAAGGAACTATTTTTAAAGATTGCTTTTGGGAAAAGTTGACTGATACTAATTTTAACTTATTTAACTCCGATTGGAGCTTTTTAAAAAAACCAACCGCTGGTCAAGAAAAAGCTATTTTAATATTTTATCCTCATGGAAATTTAACTTTAGCCAGGGTAAAGCAAAAGCACTTAAATGAGATTGATTTAAAAATAGTCTCAGATAATGAAATGCACTTAAAAGCGATAATTAAAACCTGGAAAAATAAAAATCTTGAACCTGTATTTGTATCAGAGGGCGCTTATAACGAAAAAAAGAATCGGATTTATGAAAGCCATTATTTGAGAACCGTATATGAGAAAGGATTTGAAGAAATTGGACAAAAGTTAGTTTTTTATGGGTGGAGCCTCTCTAGTGAGGATTATCATATATTAGAAAGGATCCAAAATATCCAAAAAGAAAGGAAAAAATTAGAAAATAAGGTTGCAAAAAAAACTATTGAAAGCATAGCTGTGTCTGTTTACCAAGATGATGATGAGCAAAAATTCAAAAAACATGTAAAGGATAAGCTTAAGTCTATAGTCACAGATATAGATTTTTTTGATTCAAGCCAAGGTTGTTGGTGTTTTTAGTAAACAGTTAGATGTAAAGCTTCAAAACTTAATCTGATAGCTTGAAGCGTTACAAATCTTATGAATCTATGAAATATGGACTATATTGCTTTTTTGCGACAGGCGTAAGCGGTTATATCTTTTGGCGATTCTATCAACTTTGGGTTCTATCTGCCGTTTTACTCCTTCAATACCTAGCTTGCTGTGTTTGGCTAAATCATTAAAATCACTAAATTGCCTAGGGTTTGATGATTGTTCACCTGGTGCAAAAGTTGGTAGAACAATAAAGCCATTGACAGCATCGGCAGCCTCACCTGCTTTTTCTTTACCCGGATTTATGCCCTGAGATAATTCAAGATGTTTATCATCGTCAGCTGCCATCATAATCGGGATATGCGGATATCTTTCATACAATGCTTTGGATACTGCTTTAAGGTTCCCTGAATCAAAGGCCGAAACGACAGCAGGCAGTTCGCATGCTTCTTTTATCGTTGCCGCGGTTGCATACCCTTCAGCAATGACAATAACCGATGCATCAGAGAGATTGTCCATGCCGCCCAGAACATGAAAGCATCCTTCCTTTTTTGAGCCTTTTGCAAATCGCTTGGTTCCATCCTCGGCAATGTACTGAACCGTCCAGAGTGTTCCTTCGCAATCTGTTGCTGGAATACAGGTTAGTTTTTTTTCTTCATCGGTATACACGCCAGAATGAACCTGAATACCTTTGGCTTGCATATAAGTTGTGGGCTCCACAACCTCTGCCATCATGGATAATTTTTGCTTGAGTTTTAATGCGGTGCTTTTTTGTTTGGCTTCCAACTCTCGTTGGCGAGTCTGTTGATGTTTCAGCGCTTCGGCCTTAAGCGTTGCTTTTTGTTCATCAGTTAAAATGTAACCCTTGGATTTCCAGTTAAGCTCAGCACCAGTTCGGTTGTTTTTAATATATCCCGCAGGAATACCATCTAAATGAGCCACATAAAATCCTGCCTTTTCACCTTTTTTATCACCCTCCGTAGGGATACGATGAGGTTTGCCATCCATAATGGGATGCTCACCTGAAACAATAGCGCCGAGGCTTATCAATGCCGCTTTAAATTCATCTGCAGGAATGAGCGCTTTATCCTGAGATTGTGCTTGATATTCAGGAATCCAGGCTTTGATCTTCTCAACAGGAACACCAGGGTTTGCATACCAACATTTTTGCACTTTATCCCAGGCAATACCTGGTGTTCCATCAGGAAGTTTTCCAATTGTGGATTTGGCAAGTTCTTTTTGTTTGAAGGGGATGCTTAACCAGACCTTTCCCGAAGTGGTGTTTTCAGATGCCATAAGAACTTCCTCTTTTAGTTTATCATCCTTGATTTCAATCAGTTCTGCCAGTTGAATGTCTTGCGTTTGCTCCAAAGCACACAGGTGATTCACTATTTTCTCTGCATCTGCAGATGCCCTGAAGATTTCTAAAGGCTCATCTTCCAAAACCCGAATCCATGATTTGATATAAGCAGTGTGTTGAGATGGGTCGTGATCTATACCCAGTTCGGCACCTAAAAGCATGCTTGCAATTTCTGCTCTCAATTCTTCTTTGGCATAGGCATCTGAACCAAACGGATGGCCTAAATCTCTATCCAGTCTTGAAGGATGGCCGCTCCAATGTCCTAACTCATGCAAAGCAGTGGCATAATAGTTTGCTGCGGATTTAAATTGTTCTTTTGGTGGAAGATGGATGCTATCCGTCGATAGCCTGTAAAAAGCTCTGTCTGCTTCGGAGTGAATAATGTTAGCACCTGACTTATGTAGCAGTTTTTCTGCTCTTTCAATTAAGGACCAGTCTGGCTCTTTTGCAACGAGTTCTGGCATATTATCAATTTGCGAGGCGTGAAATACTGTTGCATAAAACACCTTAGGTCGCTCAAGATTCACGCTCACTTTTAATGGATGACCATGCTCATCAAGCACGGGTTTACCCGCATCATCATGTTTGATTTGTTCCTCATGAAATTTCCAATACTGAATCGTGGTGCCTTTTTCTCCCTTGCAAACCTGCGCATCCATGCTTTGTGCCTGTTTGTAGGTAAGCCAGCGGTTGTCATCATTTTGACTCAGCATCAAATACAAGGCATTGATTCCTCGATAACGCTTCCCGGTGACTGGATTATATGGAATTTGACCAGTGCCTAGGCATGGCTCCCATGGTTTTAACCAGGGAGCGGTTCCTGCTTTCAGGCTTCCAATAATTTGATTGGCAACGACTTCATGGTAAGGCTTCTTAGTCATAAATAGCCTCCATCGCATCTTCTTCATTGAGTGCATCTTCTACAAATGCTCCCATGATGTCCGCTTCTAGCGGACTGACTTCAAGAAGAAATCCAGGGACTTCTAAATCCTCGAATTGTTCTGCAATCACATCCATTAACCCGGTTTCATGATTCATGTGGTGTTCTCCCGTTTATTAATTACCCATATGGGTGTAAGCATTCCCTTGATTTGTCTCGTGTGGATAAGACCATAATAGCGACCATCAAATGACCATTCGCTTTGACTGGTCATCGTCATGACTTCATCTTTTTGAAGTGGGTAATTCGTAACCTGTAATTGAGGCAATGCCCGGTTCAAGCCATCCTGTAACTTTGGTTTTGAATAGGGAATTAGCATGTGATTCACAAAAACCCCTTTATTTGTCACCGAGAGGGTATCACCAGATACAGCCACCACTTTTTTCATTAAATAACCATATCCGCCACAATTAAGACCATGGTCTATATAGCCTCTATTTCGTGCTAACCTGAATGATTCCCTGTCATCAGGACAAAAAATCACCGAGGCATTTTTGATAGGCGCTGCACTGGTGATGCGATATAAACCTATAGGAATTGATTCGGTCAGGTTTATCCTAAATCCCATGGCATGGAACAGTGCGCCTGCAGCAATAAGACTGATTAGTACAATAGCGATGAGGATGGACAGTTTTTTCATAACTTGATACGCTCCTCGTCACTTAAACGGGTACGCAAAATATCTGAGTGAACAGGGGCCTCCACAGAGGCTCTTGCCATGAAGGCCGGATCTTTAAAATAAAGCGGCTGTTTTCCATAAATCGCAGGAAAGCCGGCCGCATAAACCACCATATCCCCAGCTTCAACAATCAAGCCATTGACATCCTTTTTAGGTCCTGGCATTCGCAGGCATTCATCCACGGTTAAAAGGGGTCTTGATATTTCTTGAACCGTTTTTGATATTTGATTCAAGAACGTCGAAAATCGTTTACCGCTGGTGGTGATGTGTTCTTTAACAATGGTCGTCTGGCCGGTCAGCTTGGAAAGATGTTCTGCTGTTTCAACCCGGTTGGGAGGATAAGCATTTTGGATATGGCAATTAGAGGTGATGGTTTCATCAGGACCATAACCCCGTTCACGGCTTTTAAGTTGATTGATGTCCTGACAAATTAAGTAAAACTTTAAACCATAACCTGCAACAAAGGCTAATGACTCTTGCAGAATATCGAGTTTTCCAAGGCTTGGAAATTCATCAATCATGCAAAGCAGCCGATGTTTATACGTTTTTTTCGTTCTGACATAGGATAAGCCTTTATCATCCGATACACGCTCAAACTCCATTTTGTCAGCCAATAGCCTCACTATCATATTAATCATGACTCGAACCAGAGGTTGAAGCCTTGCCTTATCATTGGGTTGAGTCACTATATAGAGGCTCACCGGACTTTCATGGTTCATCAAATCGCGGATGCAAAAATCAGAAGCCGAGACATTATGTGCTACTACTGGATCGCGGTATAACGCCAGATAAGATTTTAAAGTGGATAATACGGAACCTGCTTCTTCCTCGGGTCGGTCTATCATGTCACGGGCGGAGGCAGAAATAACAGGATGGGTTTTGCCCTCGATATGGGGGTATTGGGTCATTTCAATGAGTAGGTCCGCAATATTAATATTGGGATCCACCAGCATCCGGTCAATGTTGGGAAATGTAGCCGGTTCCCCCTGGTTGTTCAGTTTGTAAATCGCATGCAGGATAAAACCAACCAAAAGGGCTTGTGAGGTTTTCTGCCAGTGCGTTTCTAATCCTTTACCATCAGGATCAACCACAAGTGTTGCCAGATTTTGTACGTCACCCACCTCTGATTCCGTACCCACTCTGATTTCATCAAGCGGATTCCAACGGGCTGAACCAGTTAATGTTGCCGGTTCAAAGCGAATCACTTTGTTGTTGGCATGCTTTTGTCTCCAGCCGGAAGTACATGCCCAAAGTTCACCTTTTAAATCGGTAATGACACAGGAGTGTTTCCACGATAAAAGGGTAGGGATTACAAGGCCCACACCTTTGCCTGAGCGCGTGGGCGCATAAGTTAAAACATGCTCCGGTCCATTATGGCGCAAATAGTGAATCTCTCCATGCTTGTCTTCAATAGCCCCAACATAAACACCTTCCTCTTGGGAAAGCAAACCAGCATCTTTTAAATCATCCATATTCGCCCATCTGGCTGAACCGTGAAGGTATTCGCTGATGTTTTCTTTTTTAAAATGGCGACTGGCGAACAACAGCATCATCAAAAAAAAGCAGCTGCTCATCACCACCATGCCAAAGGCGGCATTAAAATATTCGGGATGGTAATGATGATAGTTCATGTTCCACCAGAGCAGCTTCCAGGGTAGATAAACATGCGCTAATGAAAAACCTAAACTATTGTGATAATGAAACTTATAAGCCACATATTGTGTGCCAATTTCCAGGCTGATTAAAAACCCCAGAATAATCATTCCAATGAGTCGTATGGTTTTCTTGTTATCCTGTTTTTGCCTTACCTGTGGGCCAATAGATTTATTAGGCTTATTCAGATTCATAGGTTGTCTCCAGAAGCTTTGCGATTGACAAAATGGCTGACTTCATCGTCATTTTCTCCAGAACTGAAATTTCCTTCAGGGACACCTATCGACGTAATGTTTTGAAATGCTGAGTCCTGATGTTCAGATAGTGATAAATCGTTTTGTGATTCCACCTGTTGATGAATTGCATCGGCAATTTTCCCACCGGTAGTTTCGGCCACTGTTGCAGCAATTGCCTCCTTCATAGTGTTCGCCTTTTCACGCGCTACATCAAATGCCCCTGATGCCAAATGAGAGCCAAACGAACCGGCGAATGTTGAAGCCTGTCCCATGGCTTGTGCTAAACTACCGGTTTTGGAACTGGCATTGCCATCTGAAGCAGAACCTAAATCACCAGTCCCCATACTTTGGGAGGCTGCTTTGAATGCCGCATGAAGAGCGGATAAACCCCCTGCACTTTGAGCGCTGACAGCTCCCGCGCTGCTTGCCAAAGCGGCACCTGCAATGCCGGCAACACCTAAAGAACCACCCAGGCCAATACCCCCGCTGCCTCCGCCACCACCAGATACAATGTTGGCAAGGACAGGAGGGATTTTATTAGTCAATATCAACAAAAGAATGGCCACAACGAGCATCACAAACATTTCTTTTAACAGAATGTCTTTTGCCATAGCGGCATAATATTGGTCGACAAAAGACTTACCGATACCAATAATCAAAATCATGGCAAATGCCTGTAATGCAATACCAAGCACCGTTTTGTAGTATTGAATCGCGATATCGCAAGTCCAGCGTCCGCCACCAAAGCCTAATAAAATGATGCCGCCGTAGGTTAAAATCCAGGCGGTAATCAGAATAATCAGCATGTTAATACTGACCAGTGCCAAGACGACCAGAATCACCCCGGCAACGATTAGTCCCACCGTGGTTGCTGCCGGGGACCAGAGGGAGGAGTTATCAATTGCTTTTGAGACAATATCAAAACCTACGTCAATAATGTCAGAGGGGGAAATGTGCGTATCAATTCCTGAAGCTTTGGCTGCAAGTTGTCGCATGGAATCGATGATTGCGCTGGCAATGGCAGGTCCATTATCCAAAATCCAATAGAAAAAACCGACAACCACTAAAAATCGAACCGTTTCAGCCATAAACTCCTGAATATCAGCTCTTCGTAATGACATGAGACCATAGGTCCATACCATGCTGATTAATGCCAGAGACCAGAAGAGGTATCGAGCATAACTTAATAGGGTTTGGCTCCATGTAGAGGCTGTACTGGAAAAACGATACAGAATATTATCCAGCAAATCCCTGCTGTCCATGCCTTGTGCATGGGCGGACACGGAAAACCCAATTAAAAAGAATACGATTAAATAAGCGAGTGTCTTTTTTTTCATAGGATTACCACTTTATACCTGAGCTTTTGGAGTAACTTCCGCCTTTAAAACAAGCATCCGCTATGGCCTGCAGCTCATCAGCGGTCCTACCTTCTTTGGAGCTGTCGCAGGTGAATGATGCGAGATGCTCAGCCTTCTTTCTTGCTTTCGTTTCAGCGCTGTCACAGCCTGTAAGCAGGAATGCTAAAAGTGCTATGGATAATCCTAATCGTTTCATTGTTGTCTTCCTCTTGTTATAAATGAGTTACCATTTTTTACCTGAACTTTTATGGTAGCTGCCCGATCTAAAACGCTCATCAGCAGCGTTTTGTATGGCTTCTTTATTCGCGGCTGCAGCATCTTTTGTGGTTTGTGCGCTTTGTTGTGCTAATAAAAGTCCTCTTATTTGAAGCAGTTGATGGGATTGTTGACTTGCCAGTTGCGAGGCAGCCTGGAGCGCTTGTTTTTGCCCCTGGGCAGTTTGAGCCTGAGATTGCAAGGTGCGCAGTTTCACAGAGTCTTCCTTTAAGCTTTGCTGTTGTTTATCAATTCCCTTGAGCATGGCATCGTTAGCTCGTTTTTGAGCAACAGAAGCTGATAGTTTACTTTGCCTTATTTTCTGGATTTCTTCGGGACTACACTGGTTACTGCCATTAAAGCAGGGGGTTTTTTGATAATATTCCTGACTTTGATACCTATCCAGGTAACTCTGGAGGCTACCTGCTTCCTGTTTGTAATAATCAATCGTATCGGTCGATTCAAGCAGATTATCTATTACCCCATTGGCATTGTCCCACTGAAACGATGTGAGTGATTTGGTGTTATCCAGCATGTTTTGATATTGCTGAATCTGGTTGTTGTATTGATCAACCTGAGTTTTATACTCTTTAATCTGATTCAGTAGCATTTTTCCATTTTGTACGTAATTGGGTAAATCAAATACAGGCATATTGGAGAAGGCATTAAATGTCCATAAATAAACAAACAGGATTCGAAGTTTCATCACAGTTCCTCTTTTTTGTTATCTGAACTGCCGGTAGGGCTTTCTAAAAGTTAAATCTTTTACGACAATAATGTTGAATCGATAACCCGGACGAATGTTTAGAGTCGGTGCTACATTCAGATTTTTTGCCACCAGTTGTGACGTTACTTCGCCTAGCTGTTGACCTAATGCCTGACTTAATACACTGCCCGCTGTAGGGGGGCTAAACCCATACTGATTGGACTGATTACTATTTTGACTGTAACTGATTCCCCCAACGATGCCGGACATCAAAAGGGCTGAACCATAAATTCGTAAATAATGATTATTAGCTTTATCACGAAAGCCTGCGAAACCGGCACTATCAGCTCCTGGCATGGAACCAATATCCAAAGCTTTTCCATCTGGAAAAATAAGACGTTGCCAAGCTACCAGTACCGAATTCTGACCAAAGCTCACCTCACTGGAATAAAGGCCAAAAATCTTTGTACCTTGAGGGATTAAAAGATGTTGACCTGTCGCTGTATCATAAACGTTCTGGGAGACTTGACCGATGATTTGCCCGGGCAGTTCAGAAGAAATACCACTGATCATTACTCCAGGAATGACGCTTCCAGTTCTTAACTCATATCGACTGTTGGGATTTTCAAGTCGTGAATTTAAATGCCAGCGCATTTCATTTTCCTCACCGCCCAAGGTTTGTGGCATCGGTCTGGCATTTGGTTGCCCGTCGAACAGTTGCTCTTTAAAGGAACTGCCGCCATCAACATCCAATGTGCCAACAGAATTGGCTCGGTGTGTCGTTGTATTTTCCCTGGTATTCAGGCGAGGATTATCAACCATAATTGATGTTTTTGCTTTGACTGCTTCTTCAAATGCTTGTGTTTTTTCCTGACGAATTCGTTCCAGCTCTGTGTCCGATACATTTTGACTATCCATGTCTTGTTTTTGAGGGAAGTTTTGATTCACAGGTAACTCTAGTACTGGCTCATGATTGATAATGAGTGTCTCATTGGACGCAGGCAACACACCGGTTTTGTGATTTCCAACGATTTCATTGGCCAGATTCATGTTATTTTTCTTCTGTCCCGTGACCTTTATAATCTCTGGGGTTTGGTTTTGTGCATTGGCTCTCTTATGGGCAACAAAGACGATTAACACGACAAAAAGAGTCAACACGCCAATGGCTATCACTAAAGGGAGGTTATTCACACGCTTGACTCCTGCTGTTTTGAGTTTTTGCGGTGAACTATTCGGTGATAATAAATCGATGTTTGGGTTCATTTTGTTACTCCTTGTGTGACCATGGGCTTGCTGGAGCGATGTGTTCCTTAGTTTTGACATAGACCCTGCTTAATGTGTGCGAGCCGACATACAGACTGACTCGATAAAGAGAGCCTTTTCGAACCTCATCAACCACATAAAACAAATTTGCTTTTTGTCTTGGTTGGACGCTTTCAATCACCCCGTAGCCTTTGTTGCGCAGTTCATGAATCAAATGAATGCCAAAACCATCACTGACTTTTTGACTGATATAAAATGTATTTTGCGCCGGAGGATACACTTCCGTGAGCTGGGTTGCAGCATCTTGAGCCAAATAAATCTCTTTGCTCTGAGAGGCAACGGTAAAATTTCCATATGGCATGTTTGCGCAGCTCGACAAAACAATTACCAACAATAAAACACCTAAATTCTTCATCTCTAGCACCTCGTAATGGTAATTTTTTCTTGAGAAGAGCCACTTCCGATAATCAGTATGGCCTTGTCGAACACACTATCAACAATATATCGGCAGCCTTGCAGGCGATAATTGACCATCACTGATTCTGGTTTTTTAAACAAACCCCCATTTCTTAAGACCAGCAGGGCAGGGGCTTCGCGTTCAGATAAGCTTGTCGGCATTTCAATAATGGTTTTTACGCCATTGTTATACACTCGAACCGGTTTCAATCGGGAATTGCCTTGTATCCTGTAATTGAAATGAAGATCGCCAAGATATTCGTGGGTTTCAGTGAAGGTATTGGCTTTTCGCCGTTCTGCTTGCATGTGCTGAATCAAACGCCATTTTGCTTTTGCATCCTCTGGATAAGTAAAGGAGACATAGGGCATAAAATCGTTTGGGTCGGACTTCAACCTGAAATGATAGGTTCTTCGGTCTGTAGTAACGACTAAAGAAGTATCCAGTCCAACATCTTTGGGTTTGATTAACAGATGGATTTGCTCCTCCATGCCTGAACCGGTAATGGAAGGCTCAACGAGAAAACGTGGATCGCCAACATTCATATCGTTCAGTTGTTCCCCTGGCTGTAACGCAATGTCGCAAACCTGTAATGGCGCACATACCACTCGGGTTTGACCCGAACCATAAACAAAACTGACCGAACCATCTGCGGAATGAAACGGTTTGCTGGTTTTATCCCCTTTCTGCCATTCTTCTGCAATGCTTAAAGCCTGCTTTTCCTGATTCGACAGTAGCGGTATGGTTTTGGAAAAATAGAACTGAGCAAGCTCTGTGTTGTCCACAGCAAAGCTTGTCAAAGGGAGCATCAATCCAAAGGAAAGAATTATTTTTTTCATGCATTTTCTCCATGCTGAAGATCATAAGACCAGTTGAAATCGCGGACATAAATCAGATGCGGGTTTTTTAAAATCGATTCATTGGATACATCATTCAGTTCATTGTCCTGATACATGGTCACCATGGCTTTCATCCGGGTCGGCTTTTCTTTGAGGGTTCCGTCACGGTTTCTTACGGTCTCGACCCAATCAACCTGCCAGGTATCGGCAGACTCTTGCAGGACTGAGCGTATTTCAATGCTGACGACTTCATGAGCCGCACGGTCAAAGGGATTGGAGTGTTGTTTGTCACTGTAAAATGCTTGAACTTTGGTCAATGCCGCATCGTTTTGGTTCAAATAGGAATAAACCTGAAACACCGCCTTTTTTTGCAGCGCGACATCGCTACTGACCATCCGGATGTTTTCAATGAAATGGGCAGCTGCTGCTCGGTAATCATCGATGACTGCCTCACCAACACGGTCTGCACGAGTAACTGACAACGTATTGCCGCTGGCATCCTGCTGAAATACCAGGGGGATAAATTTAGACTGACTTCCAATCGTGATGAGTCCGCCAAGAGCAGTCAACGTGATTAAAAGACTAGCTAGACTGACCAGTTGCCATATCTGTAATGATTTCATAAGACCTGCAGTATGAAAATTCCAGGCTCTTTTGGCATTGAGATAAGGATTGTCCATTAAGTCCCTTTTTTTCTTTTTAATACTTAGCTTTTGTTTTAATTGGTTCATGCTGCTTCTCCAAATTGATTCATCGTGATTCCTTTGTCCAAAAGCCAATATGAAACCCAATCAGCACCATGTTGCGCCTCAAGCTGTTTCATGCGTTCGATGGAGTCAGGATCGGTAGCACCCACAAAGGCCAACGCCATTGGACCTAAAGCCAATTGGTAAAGACGCTGTCCCATGCTACTTACGTAGTAGTAATCACGCTTGGGTTGAGCTGATGCAATGATGTCAATCTGGCGAGGATTTAATCCCATGCGTTCGTAGATTAGGCGGGTTTCGGGGTCTTTCGCATACAGATTAGGTAAGAAAATTTTTGTGGCGGTTGATTCAACAATAATATCTAAAATGCCCGAATTCGCGGCATGCGATAAATGTTGGGTTGCCATAAATACCACACAGTTTTTCTTGGCCATGGAGTCAAGCCATTCAGCAATTTTGTTTTTAAACACAGGGTGTGCCAACATCAACCATGCTTCATCGAGTAAAATCAGGGTTGGCTTGCCATCTAATGATGTTTCAATGCGTCGGAACAGATACAGCAATACCGGCAATGCGAACTTCTGACCGAGCCCCATAAGATGCTCAATTTCAAAGGTCATAAATGAGGACAGTCCTAGACCATCGGTTTCGGCATCCAATAAATGGCCCATCAACCCATCAATCGTGTACTGCTTTAGGGTTTCACGAATGGGTTCATCTTGAATGGTCATAACCAATTCAGATAAGGTTTTAGAACCACTTTGATGCATGCTCATAATGGCATGGCCAATTTCATTGCGTTGGGCTGGAGTGGTATGTACTCCGTTTAAGGCAAGAATCGTATCAATCCACTCCATAGCCCAGGCTCTATCCGCTTTAGTTGCTAAAAATTGTAAGGGCGCAAATGAGAGATGCGATTTTTTATCCGCAATGGTGTAATGCTCGCCACCACTGGCCTTACACGTAGGATACATGGACATCCCTTTATCAAATGAGTAAATGCGTGCATCCTTGTAACGACGCCAGGAGAGTGCAATTAAGCCAAGGTGAGTTGATTTACCAGAACGAGTGGGTCCAAACATAATACCGTGGCCTAAGTCTCTTACATGAAGATTTAAGCGAAAGGGTGTGTTCCCCGTGGTAACACAATGCATTAATGGAGGGGATAATGGCGGAAACAGTGGACAAGGTGATTTGTTTTCACCGGTCCAAATGCTTGATGTCGGTATCAAATCAGCCAAATTCATGGTGTTGATTAAAGGTCGTCTTATATTTTCAACGCCATGGCCTGGAAGGCTTCCTATAAAGGCATCCATGGTATTAATGGTTTCTGTTCTTGCTGTAAATCCCAGGGCATTGATGTTCTTTTCAATCAAAAGTGCTGCTTTTTCAACTAAGTCACGGTCTTCATCCATCAAAATGACAACGGAGGTGTAATACCCTTGACCGACCATGCCTGAATTGGTTTCAGCAATGGCTGATTGTGCGTCATTCACCATATTGAGCGCGTCTTCATCAATCACACCTGAATTGGTGTTAAAAACCTGGTCGAAAAATCCCCTGACTTTTTGTTTCCACTTTTTACGGTATTTGGTGAAATGTGCTACCGCTTCATGTGAGTCCATAAAAATAAATCGAGAACTCCAACGATACTCAACCGGCAATTGAGTTAGGGCGGTTAAAATGCCAGGGTAGGACTCCATTGGAAACCCTTCAATCGCCACACACTGAATGAATTTCCGGCCAATTTTAGGGGTAATACCTGGTATTAATTCCTGACCACCAATTAACGCATCCAGGTAAATCGGATTTTTAGGGAGCGTGATTGGATGGTTAAGTCCTGTGACACAATAGTGCAGGTGTCTTAAGAAGTTATCCTGAGTTACTGTATTGTGGTACTCATCAACATGTTGGTTCGCATTGAGTCGCTCAAGTCGAAGTGCGCAGCTCAGTCGCGATTCAAAGCTTCTGCAGGCTTGTTTGAATTCTTCGATTAGTTGATGCGTCTTGGCCTTGTGGCTGAGATTCAATCCTTCGTCATCAAACATCAATGCCACAAAACGCTTTTGGGCAATCACTGGCGGATACCAGGTCAAGGTCATCACAAAATACCCTTCATATAGGGTTTCCATGCTTTCAAAAAGTCTCCTTCGTTCCTCATCAACTGCTAAAGAAATTGAGTCTGGGAAATGAGAATGACCTCGCTCACTATAACCTGGAGCCGCACGTCTCATCGCATCTATATGAACCATCCAGCCATTGCCCATAGCAGCCAATGCCTGATTGATTCGAAACGAGACCATCTCACGAGCCTCATCCGTGGTATTGGCATTGTCTTCCCCCATGTAAAGCCATGCCGCCATAAAAGAGCCATTTTTGCCGACAATCACCCCATCATCGACCACTGAGGCATAATTGAGTAAATCAGCAGTGCCTGCTGAATTATGGCGATGCTTTTTTAAATGATATTTACGACGGCTTTTCAGACGAATTTCCCAAAAGAGGCAGCTTAAAAGTAAAAGCCCGGTGGTGCTGATTAAAAAGGTGATTAAGGCCATCATTGATACCCTCTTTTATTTATTTTGAAAGGAGTCGAACGGGCGGAATAGTAGGCTTGGTAACGTCTTTGTCTTAAATAGATAGCCCTCATATAAGGGTCGGATTTGGCCATGAGACGAAGCCCTTTCAAGGATAAAAACCACATGACACAACCTGCAAAGGCTGCCAGCCAGTCTTGAGCGGCAAAGATTAGGATGGCCGATAACAGCCCTGAGAACATGACCAGCTCACGGTCTCCGCCCATAAAGAGACTTGCGCGGTTTCCGCATCGACGTATGGGGATAGTACGAAGACTCATGGCTGAGTCTCCGCTGCTTTGACCCCAACAGAGGGCTTAGAAATTTCAGCACCTTTGCCAGTAATGGCCGTCATCGTATTTTGAGCCGCTACCAGAAAGGAGAGCACCAATACAAAAAAGACTAGGGATCGCATAAATCCATTTAATTCACCGCCAAAAATAAGTGTTGCACCTGCTGCAACCAATCCGATAATGGCAGCACTAAAGGCAAAAGGGCCTGTAATGGATTTTTGAATTTTAGTCAGCCATGAGTCGAAGGGAAGTCCTCCACCTGCAGAGGAAGCAGCGGCTGGATGAGTGATTAACAGCAAAAATAAAACGATTAATCCCATTATCCAGTAATTCTTTTGACTAAACAGATTTGTTTGATTCATTCTTTTCTCCTTAAACGAGTTTTTCGATGAGGTAATGTCCGTTTTCATAACCATGAACATTGATGATTTCTTGAATTTTTCTTCCTTGCGGCGTTCTTGTGATGTGGACAACACAATGGACCGCTTCGCCAATTAAAGGTTCGATTTCAGAAGGGGAGGCCGGATTTCTGGTGATGAGTGATTTCAACCGCTGAAGTCCGGAAAGCGCGTTATTGGCATGCAACGTGGCTGTTCCTCCCTCATGTCCCGTATTCCAGGCATCCAGCAAGTCCAGTGCTTCACTGCCGCGAACTTCACCAACACTGATTCGATCTGGGCGCATTCTGAGGGTGGTTTTTAAAAGCTGAGTCATACTGACATCAATCGTGGTATGGTATTGAACACAATTTTTAGCCGTACATTGGATTTCTCCTGTATCTTCAATGATAAAAATACGTTCTTCAGGCGCATGAATCACCATTTCATTGATGATGGCGTTCACCAATGTCGTTTTACCAGAACCTGTGCCACCTATGACTAAAATGTTGCGGCGTAAGAAGACTGCTTTTTCAAGGACCGCACACTGTGCCTCGGTCATAATTCCTGACTGAACATAGTCATTGAGTGTAAAAACCGATAACGCTTTTTTACGAATGGCGAAGGTTGGACTTGAAACAACTGGCGGCAGTTGTCCTGCAAAACGTGAGCCATCCAGAGGCAGCTCTCCCTCCAACAAAGGCTTCATGCGAGTCACTTCTTTTCCATGAAAACCGGCAACAGTTTTGATGATGGATTCGGCACGTGCTGCATTGATATTCCCTATGCAACGCATGGTTTCACCAAGCCGTTCCTGCCAAAGCTTCCCATCGGCATTGAGCATGATTTCTACGGTTTTCGGATCGTTTAATGCGTGTTCAATCAAACCACCTAAATCACGCTTTAGCTTTTCACGGGCACGGTCTTTAACCGTTAGTCCTTGTTCAACCAGATCTATCATTGAGTAACCTCATGTTATTGTTGATGGTTCTATGCTGGACTCATCTCGTGTTTAAATTTATTGATTAAGCGATCTACAACGCTTTCTTGATTAGGCACAGGTTCGCGATACCATTCATCCTTTTGACGATCTCGGTTGATTTTGCGTTGAATTTCTTCTCGATGAATTGGGAGGGATTTGGGGGCATCAAAAGCAAGGCAAATTTCTCCATGCTGGTATCCAAGCACCGTGCAGTAAATATCTTCACCGATAACCACGGATTCCCCGACTTTTCTTGTTAAAAGTAACATAGTGCTTCTCCTCTTTTTATTTAAGTAAGTAGGCCTTGCATTGCCTGATATTCTCTTCAACCACAGCTTGGCTTGCTGGTTGATGTGGTTCACCTGAGACATAAAAAGTATTCCGCTTTTTGATGTCACGACAAAAACTCATCATCTGCGGTAGACCCGGCGGCATGTCACAATGATCCCGACACGCTAGAATGGCCTGATTCAAAATTTCATCGCTAAATTGTCCCAACCCTTCCGACCACTCTTTTTTAGCAAACTCCAAAAATCCATCACTCTTAAACTGACTGCGCCACAAATGCCCGTAAAAAACAGCAAAGCGGGTAAACAAGCTATCAATCCGCTTGTCGGTAACGTTGCAAGCTGACGACATTGGTTTGCTGGTATTCATCCTCTCCGGTGTTTGCTGAGTCTTCTGTGTCTTCGTTCCAGAAGGGATCATGGGCTGTTCCAGTACTTGCGTGATGCTTCTCATTCCTTTTCTCCTGCTTTAATTCGATTTTGACTTCATCTTCCCAACACTTCTGCGACAGCCAGTTAGCTGGAAACTTCCAGGCTGGGACCCATTCGCCATGCGCTTCTCTTGCATGACGGTCTTTAATTTGGCTATCGAGTGCTTGTAACATGATTTGCAGTAAATGCTCATCGGGATTGATTTGTTGAAAAATTTCAAAAGTACGCTCACGTGACTTTTTCTCGGGGTACATATTCCAGAAATGGTCGAAGCGTTGTAATAAATAAATATAATTATTTTCTTTTATAAGAGGTTTGACGGCTTTTGGAGGTTCTACTGTGATGGGTTTTTCTGAATAACCTTCGTAAAATCCTTTATTTTCAATGTGTTGGTCGGAACAAAATGTGACGGCTTTCTGTGACTGGTTTGTGACTACTTTATTTTGGGTAAAATAACCCAAAGTTGCTAAATTGCATTTTAAAATCAGCTGTAATTCCACTGATTGCAAACTGATTAAACCAACACGTTCTAAAGCAGACAAAGCACGTCGAACTTGGGCACGAGAATATTTTTCGCTTTTTACACCTTGGTGCGGCTGAATATAAATTTGTTCAGCAATCGACTGGAAACTAATTCGCCGTTTAACGCCAACAAGTCCTGTTTTAACGTCCATATACGGTCGTATCCCTCTTAAATAAGCGAGTTGTTGCGCATGAGGCAAACCATAAATTGCCTCAAGTTCCTCGCTGTTAACCATAAAATCCATGATTGATACACATTCCTAGTTGTACATCTCGTTATTGTTTTTATTCTGTGTTATCTTTATTTGAAAGATAACGACTGTTTAATTGCACAAATGGTGCAATTAAACATGACAATATTGCACATTAAGTGATTTGTCAATGGATTTATTAGCTATTTGATAAAAGGTATAACTCAATGATGAACATCAAAGAAAAAATTGGTGAGCGAATTTTTCAAGAGCGACAAGCTAAAGGGCTGACCAGAAAAGCACTTGCAGAGCTTACAGACGATTTAAAACCCTCTCGTATTAATAATTGGGAAAGGGGAATAAGAACTCCTGGTCCTGAGGAAATTAAGCAGTTAGCAGAGGCGTTAGATGTTGCACCTGGGTATTTGATGTGTTTGACCGATGATAAACAAATTAAGCAGGAATTCCCTTGGCTGGGTGCATTAATTCCTCTCTTGAATGCCCAACAGGCTTGTGACCCAAAAACATATATTCAATCGCTCAAGGAAAACAGAGAAAGTAGTTCTGTTTCTTTTATTCCACTTAGTCCTGAATTATCAAAACAACTCGGGAAAAGTGCTTTTGCATTGCGTATTCAAGATGACAGCATGGCACCGGAGTTAAAAATTGGTGATATTTTAATTGTGGATCCCGATCAAAGTATTCGGCCTGGCGGGGTAGTTGTTGCTTGCAAACAGGGAAATAGCGAAGTTATAGTGCGTCGTTATAAACAATTATCAGCAACCCACCCAACTCAAGAATATGAATTGATGGCAGTAAATGAAAATTGGGCTAATATTCTTGTAACTCAATCCTATGAACACAAAATTATTGGGATAGTTTCAGTGTTTATCAGAGCAATATAAGAGTGTTGTTTTGGCTCAGATGAATCAGTCAATATGTGTCATCATATTTTTTAAAAATTACTTCTTTGCGAATGGATATGAGCATTAAAGAAAAAATTGGCAACCAAATTAAAAATGAATGCTCGCCAAAGAATTAACTCGAAAAGCGCTTGCAGAGCTTACCAAGAACTTAAAAGTCTCTCGAATTAACAATTATGAACGTGGAGAGCGCACCCCAGGCCCAGATGAAATAAAACAACTGGCTCATGCCCTTGAGGTAGCACCCGCTTTTTTTAATGTGTTTTGTCTGATGACAAGTAAGGGAAACTAAAACAAGCCCCAGGGTTAGGCGCGTTGATACCCATTCTGGATTTCAAACAAGTCTGTAATCCTGCACCAATCATTCATAAAATTAAAAATGAAAGTTATAGCCAACCCATAATAAAATGATTATTGGCAATGTTTCTGAAACAGCTCATCAATAGTACAGTTAGTTTTTCTTCGAATAGATTTAGCTTGTGCCCATTTATGCTCTATCGGATTAAGATCGGGAGAATAGGGAGGTAGATATTCTAAAGCAACTCCGGCCCGGAATAATTGGTCTTGCATTAGCTTATCTTTATGAAAAGCGGCATTATCCATAACTACAACAGAATTGGCAGGTACAAGCGTGTCGCTACCTCGTTATAAATTCTGGGACATCCCAGTCCCCAGAATTCACTCGCCAACGCGACAAGTATGCCTCCGGCGGCCCTGGCCGTCCTGGTCCCCCTTGATTTTGTTCCCCCTGCGGGGCTCAAAATCTGCGCTCCCCAATGACTGACGCCTTCTCGTATGGCCTTATATTTTGCCTGCGGCAAAACATCCGGCCCTAAGGCTACCAGGGACTACAGGCCTCGGTCTTCGACCTTCCTTGGCCTGCAGTGATTGGGGTATTAACTCCTGCTCTATCCAACTATTGAAAGTAGCTGTGTTAATAGTTCCCTCAAAGAGACTGACTGTAATCAATCTATTATCAAGCAATGCACCAATAACATTGATTCGTCCTTGCTCTCCCCATGCACGTTGCCCATAACATCGAGCGCCCTTAAGAGAATAACCATGAGTACGGGGCATAGAATGAGCAAAACCACTCTCATCTAAATAGACTATTGAGCGATTTTGCTTTCGATAAATAGTTATCTTTTCTTGAAATAAAGTACGTTTTGCATCGTCTGATTTAGGGTGATTCCATGTTTTTTTTATAGCTTACTTTTAAGCGCAACAGAGCCAAACCAATCCCTGATTTACTGACTCCGAACCGTTGAGCTCTTTCGTATTGAAAACTATCGGGAAAATTGACTACATCTGCTTGTAGCAAATCCATATCAATCTTTGTCGCAGGTTTATTCCGCTTTCTTTTGGGTTCGAGCGCTACAAGCCAACGCATCACACTTGCTTTGCCAACTCCAAATCGTTTAGCAACCTCTTTGATACTTAGAGCTTCTTCAGACCTTATCTGTAATACTTTTTTACGGAAATCTAATGAGTACGTCATAAATAGCTGATTATAATCATTTTATTATGGGTTGGCTATAGGTTATGCAATTAATCTGAAAGATGTTCCTGAAGCAATCATCAGCTATGTTTCCAAAGAATTAGAAGGTTCTGCTAATCCTCTTCTTACTGGTTATGCACCGAGCTCCAAAAAAAGACATCGAAAAATTATTTTGCATTTTCTTAACATCTCAAATGATGGGCATAAACAACGTGATTGTATGAAGCAAAGTGCATTAAAGTCTGCGGCTTTCAAAGAAGGATTGGCTGATATTATTAATGATATGATTGAAACGCTCATTAAGGAACGATTCGAGTTGCCCGGTTTTACTACATTAGCACGAGTGGCTAGAGCTGCCAGGGCACTTACCAGTACTAAATTGTATGAGCGCATTACCGCTAAGCTTAGTGATGAGTCAAAAATCTTTCCCGATACATTATTTGATACAGCACTTGCGCCAGATAATGCCACAACTCGATGGGCTTATTTAAAGCAGGAAATGAAAGCTCCTACTACTCAGAATGTCAAATTCCAAATATGACCTGGATGAATTTAATTGGTGGGGTGAAAGCAAAATAAAACCTACAACCAGAGGGCTCGTTGCTATTAAATATTCTAAAGTATAATTCTTAAAGTCTTAAGTCGGTTGGCCGTTCCGTTACTCCCCATGGGCCCCTTAGAGGAAGCAGGATGCTCAAAACTTATCGCATAGTTAAATTGTAACAATTTAGCCTAAGATGCTTTAAACCCATCACTTCATTCGGTATATATTCCGCATTTGTTCGCAAGCATTTAAGGAGACATTTGTTGGGTATTTTTAGGCATGGGATTACTTCCTGATGATTGATTAAACTCTGCCGCTGTATCTTTTATCTTATCAATAGTATGCATGTCTTTATCACTAATATTTTTGACAACAACAATACTGATTCGACGATTTTGGGGATCAAAAGGATCTTTCTTATTTAGTAAGACCGTAGAAGCATATCCAGAAACTTGGATTACCTTATCTAGGTTTAGACCAAATTTGATCAGAGCTCGTCGCGCAGCATTGGCTCTTTGCGTGGAAAGCTCCCAGTTGGTGTATTCTAATTCATCAGGATTGTGATAGGGATGAGCATCTGTATATCCCTCAATGATTATTTTATTGGGAACTTGATTCAGTAATTTCGAAAGTTTTACAAAAATAGGTTCAATAGCAGCGTTTAATTTTTCAGAACCCACTTCAAACATGGGTTGTTTTTGATCATCAATTAATTGTATACGGAGACCATTGTTTTCTATTTCCATGAGTAATTGATTTTTTAATCCTGTAAGTGCCGGGTCACTTTCGATGCTTAAGTTAATTTGAGATTTAAGCTGTTCAAGCTTTTTTTGTTCTTGCTCAGCCGGTTCAGGTGTTTTTTTAATGATTGTTTTTGTTGCTATTTGGCTGGTTGTTGAAACTTGGCCATTAGTATCTTTAATATCTTTTCCTCCTCCTTTAGAGGTGGGCTCACGATTACCAACACTTTTGCCACCAAAAAGACTTACTTTCAACGGTTGTTTGAAGTAATCTGAAATTCCCTCTTTCTGGGCTTTATTTAAAGAGGCAACTAGCCACATTAGCAAAAAAAATGCCATCATGGCTGTAACAAAATCAGCATAAGCAATTTTCCAAGCGCCACCGTGATGGCCGCTGTGCTTTTTTATAACTTTCCGAATAATTTGCTCAGATGTTTCTTTTTTCTCACTCATGGTTTACTTTAACCTACTGATGGTTCTGCGTTCGTAGACGGGGCATTGGCTGAAGCCTTATTGTTTTCTATCTCATCATTTAGCTGACTGAATGTAGGTCTTTGCTGAGAAAACAGAACTTTTCTACCAAATTCCACAGCGACTATTGGTGGATTATTGTTAACGCTTGCCAGAATAGTTGCCTTAATACACTGAAGCATTAATTGTGTTTGATTTGCTTGATTCTCTATCACATTAGCTAGCGGTCCAATAAATCCATACCCCAATAAGATGCCTAGAAAAGTTCCTACAAGCGCATGAGCGATTAATACCCCTAATTCTGATGGTGGAAGGCTAATTGACTCCATAGTATGGACTACTCCAAGGACCGCAGCTACGATACCGAAAGCAGGCATTCCATCGGCTAGTTTAGTTAAGGCGTGTGCAGGAATCAATTGCTCCTCATGATGCGACTCAATTTCCATATCCATTAGTGTCTCAAGTTGAGAAGGTGGTAGGTTAGAGGTAATAATCAGACGAAAATAATCACAAATAAATTCAATTAAATGATGGTTTTTAGCTATTGATGGATAATTATTGAAGACTGGGCTGGCTTCTGGCTGGTCAATGTCTTTTTCTAGAGACATTAACCCTTCTTGACGCGCTTTATTTAGAAGGTTGAATAACAAACCCAATAATTCTGTGTGTACTTTTTTAGAGGACTTATCATTGCTAAAAAGTTTTGGCAAGCTACTTAATATTGCTTTTAATGTATTGATACTATTGCCAACAATTAATGAGCCAAGCGCTGCCCCCGCAATAATAAGTAACTCAACGGGCTGAAATATGGCTGCAAGATGTCCTCCTGCTAGGGCAAATCCACCAAAAACACAAAGTAATATAAAAATATAACCAATCACAATTAACATTTTTTATCTATTCCCTAATCTGCACATCCCAAATGTAAGGAGTGCATTATACTGAATTTTATAGAAAATTTAATACCATTTTCTTTAGTATAATTGACATGTATTTAAAATTTATGCTCTATAATCATTTATATTTAGAATCGAATTTGTATTTGGTATCGATGAATCATTAAATATTGTAAAGGGATGATTACAAGGTAGGTTGACAATGAAGTCGATGGATGATGATTTAAAAAATAAAATTGTTAGAACAATCAAATTCTATGAAGAAAACTGCGAGAATATGCAAAAAGAGATTAAGCACCTTCGCAAGGGTATATCTGAATTATCTCGATTACAAATGGGATTTAGTAGTGATTGGGACGATAAGGTATGTTTTTTTAACGAAGTAATCAATGATGATGTTGATGCAATAGTAATAACGCAAAAATTAAATTCAGTTGTTTCAGCACTTAATAATTTATTAGAAAGGAATTCTGAAAATATACTTGATGACTCTGATTTGATTTTTTTCTCTAAAAAGATTAATGAGCATTTACGTGAACTTCTCCACTGTCTTAAAATTCCCCCTGAGTTAACTAATCGATTAGTATCTATAGAGAAAACATTAGAGAATAATTTGAATGTTGGCATGTTAATTCAGGTAATCGAGGAAATAAAAAATTTCGTTATCGAATTATTTGGTAAAGAGCAATATCAGCTTAAATTTCTTCTTGAGAGCATTACGAATCAACTTTTTCAGGTAAACAATTATTTAAAAACAACATTTGAACATAATAAGATTTCCAAAGAGGAACGAAGTAAACTGGAATTGGGAATTCAGACTACACTGGATAATATTCAATTAAACATATCGAATACAACCTCAATTGAGGAGTTAACTGATTACTTAAATAAAAATTTGAATTGCATCAGAAGCCAAATTCAATCATATAAAGAAACGGAAGATTTACGTTTGCAATCCTATGAAAATCAAATTCATGAATTACAAAAAAAGATGATAAATTTCGAAGAAAAAAATACCCAAATGAAAAAAACTATTTTAGACCAAAGCATTCAAATCAATACAGATTCACTTACTAAAATTGCAAACCGAAATTTTTATAATATTTCTATCCAAAAAGCGTATTCTCGCTGGCAAACCACTGGAGTAAATATTGTTTTGGCACTAGCGGATATTGATCATTTTAAAAATATTAATGATAAATATGGCCATCTCACAGGTGATAAAGTTTTGATGAAAATCGCTTCTATATTCCAGGACTCAATACGCCCTGTCGATTTTCTTGCGCGTTATGGCGGTGAAGAATTTGTTGTTATTTTTGAAGGGTTATCTTTAGAGCAATCTAAAGAAAAACTTGAAAATTTGCGCCTCGAAATCGAAAACTTCCATTTTCTTTTTCGAGGCAATAGAGTCCCTGTCACGGTTTCTTTTGGCCTAACTAACATTATTCAGGGTGATGATACAGATTCCTTATTTACGCGTGCTGATGAAGCATTATATAGGGCTAAAAAAAATGGCCGAAATCAAATTGTTGCTTGGGGTGTTTGACAAGAGTCGTATCGCATTAAGTGGCAATGTACCAGGGCAACCGCATCTAAATTTTGAGCATCCCTCTGATTAGAGCTGTTCGTACATCATCATCAAGGGCAGCCATTTGTCGCTTACGTTTAACACTGGCATCGATAGATGTGTTTTTACGAATAATGTTAAGCGCAATATGCCTAAAGATAGCAAAATTTTCAGGCGCAGCATCTTTTCTGATTCTTGACTCATCTTCTCTGAAGGTCACATCAAGTGTCCAGTGGAGAGAGTTTTCTACGCCCCAATGTTTACGTGAAGCGAATAAGAGTTTTTCTGGCGTTGCAAGGCTGGACGTGATCTAAAAACGCGTATCTTGCGTTTTAAAACCAGAGGCTTCTCTTGTGGATTCAACCATAACGACGTGAGCAAGTTTTCTCCATGTTAAGAAAAATAAACTGATACCGTATTTCTCGTTCATGCTCATCAAATTGAAGATTGAACAACAAGAAATGGCTTAAAATTTTTTTAATCGCTTGACCTAGTTAAGTGGTGCACTGATTATTTCTCTCAATACATTTCTAAATACTATAGATCAATGCATTTAAATCCTAAAGTGTTTTGTGGGCGTATACTATGGGATGACCTGGATCTTGACGACAGTACTAAGATCCAAGTAACTCATCAAAACGGAGGAATGAGCCAAATTTCCGGTCCTGGATGCAGCAGATCTGGCATTAAGATCAGGCTAGAGGAGGCTTAATTTGAGAAAGTCGGAAATTTTTAAATTGAAGCTTAATGTATTTGAATAAAATTATTGAAATTAATTGATCTTAATTATATATTGCATCCTACTTTACGAAGTAGGAACCATTTAAATGGAGTTTTTAGATTTTTGCAAAGCCATTCAAGAATCCGTTGAAAATTATAACAAAATCAATGGTGTCTCAGAAAAGAATCTTATTTTACTAGCTGAGTTAGATAAGATAATCAAAAGCGATGAGGTCAATAAATCTCTCTGCATAACTCAGGCAACTATTTTATTTGAAGGTTTTTATCGTCATCTAAGCACAGAATCGCTGAAAAAAGATTTTCAAATTATCAGAGCTAAGCGATGGGAGCATCATTTTGGTACTCCTACAATTACATTTCTCCTATCGTTTAAAACGCAGATTGATAAAACAACAAAGTTATTTGATGAATTAACTCTCGAAGCAGAGCCACCTATTTATCTTCCTTGGTATATCTCAAAAATTGAGGGATTTAGTATAGATCACGATAATAATGTTGTTACTTGCCCGAAAAGTGTTTTGAACGTAGATGCGCCGCTAACCAGGGAGACTACAGGTATCTTTACAAAAACACATAATCCTTTTGGAGGTTTTACAACAACACCGTGCGATCCAGTTTCTCAGCAATTCATTGAGCATGCAGCTTTATCCGCTAAAACAGGGGGTAAAGTATTGGAAATAGGCGCTGCATTTGGTGCGGCAACATTGGAAGCTATTGCAAAAGGAGCGACTGTTTTTTGCAATGATATTGATCCGGAAAATTTAGCTGTTGTTCGTCAGCGTTTTATGGAAGCAACAGATGCCCCTAGTGAGTCATTAACGGGAGATAGTAGTAAATTAATTCTTATACCGGGTGAATTGCCAAATGAATTAATTGGTCTTCCTGAGAAACAGTTTGATGCTATTTTGATTTGTCGTGTTTTACATTTTTTCTCTGGAGCCAAAATAGAGGAATCATTGGCCTTATTATCAAAACTTTTAGCTCCAAGCGGTAAGATATATATAGTTTGCGAAACACCATTTTTGAGAAATTGGCAACGTTTTATTCCTGAATTCAATAGACGAGTGGAGAATAAGGAAGATTGGCCTGGCGAAATTACTGAACCAGCAAAGTTTGAAAGCAGCGGTCGGGCGAGTTCATTACCTAAATTTGTACATTGGATTACAAAAGAAGTATTAGATCGGAGTTTGTTAAAGGCTGGTTTTTCAATTGAGCACTCAGAGTACATAAACAGAAGTGGTCAATTTCCAGAAGACTTATTGTTACCAGAGTATGGTAAAGAGAGTATTGGTGCAATTGGAGTAATTTGAGTGAGGGATTATGAAAGAAAGGATCAGCTGGTATGAATGGTTTGCTGTCATGTTAAAGGAATTTGTTGCAGAAACAGCAAAGAAACCTAAATATGAAATTGTAGATATTTTTGAATGTAAAAAAACTGGCTTTACAAAAGCAGTAATTAAATTGTCTGAAAGACATACGAAAGAAAAAAATATCAGCGATATTATTATGGACAATGAATTAATTGAAAATCTGGATCCTAAAACAATTCGAACTTTAACTTATATGGCTACGGTAGAACGGTTAAAACCTGATTACTCTATTGTAGTTCAGCATATGACCACTGAAGTAGATGAGTATTTGCTTGAAATAAAATCAAAATCTAAAGCAACTACTATAAAAAAATCTCCCTCTGAACTTTCAAAAGATAAAGATCTAATAGCAAAGTTTAAACCCGAGGATGCTAATAGAATTGGATATATGGCGGGCGTTAGGGAAACAGTTAAGGAATTTGAATTAGTTAATAAAAGTAAATAGTTGATGTAAGGAGAGGCATTTGAGAAAGGAAATTTTTGATGCGTTAACTCGCAAAAAGCAATATAAATACCCTTACTTATTGCTCGGACTATATTTAACTTTTTTGCTATCAACAGTGTGCTTGGCAAGCAGGATAACTCAAATTGGTACGATGCTTGAGCCAGGTGGTATTTTTGTATTCCCTCTCACTTTTAGTATTTGTGATATTGTTGGTGAGGTATACGGATATGCATATCCTAGATTATTTATTTGGATTGGTGTTTTAGCTGAATTTATATTTTCTTTAGTTGTAATTACCGTATCTCATCTACCTGCACCCGAATTTTTCACGCAAGCTTCAGCATATGAGATTGTGTTTGATCCCACACTTAGGTACGTAGGTTCCGGGTTAGTTGGTTTGCTTATAGGTGAGCTCACTAATGTTTACCTCCTTTCAAAATGGAAGATTTTTCTAAAGGGTAAATTTTTTATATTGAGAAGCCTTCTCTCAACAGCTCTAGGGCAAGCTCTGCTTACAGTAATTGTTGATCTGCTTAATTATTTTGGAAAGCTAACGGATCATCATCTTGGATGGATGATGGTTTGTGGTTATTTATGGAAAATGTGTTGTGCAGTCATTATGGTTTTTCCTGCTTGGTTAGTAGTGAAATATCTAAAGAAAGTTGAGCAAGTAGACCATTACGATATTCATACAAACTTTAATCCATTTATATTGGGATTGAATGAAGAACGCTCAAATGATTACAAACTTAATACTGAATCCGCGCTTCAATAAGAGTACCGAGAATCTGATCATTAGGTTTGTCTAATTTTGTTAGTTTAATGCTTCCATCTTCTAAACCCTGTCGCAGATAAAAGGTATTATTTTCGATAAATAATCTATTAAATGCGACTAGTCCATCTTTTGCTAAGAACACTATTACGAAATCCCTATCTTTAGGCGTTTTACCTGAATCAAAGATTAAAAGACTATTTTGTTGAAAAAGAGGTTCCATTGATGCATCAGGCATAACTAATGCGAAAGAATTCTTGTCAATTTTCTTATCAATTAATATTTCTTGCGTATCTTGGATTTTGACTGTTTCTGAAGGCCACTTTTTTAATGACTCCCATTCTATAACAGGTATGGTACTGATCTGTAAATTTTCCTTAACTGCATCAGGAATAACAGCGGGTAGAGGTTCTTGGCCTATTAATTCATTGATGGAAACAGAAAAAAAACGAGATAGTTCTTCTAATGCCTTTTTTCGCGGATTTCTGGTTGAACCAGTGAGAATGTGATGAATTGTTGGTTGCGGTATACCAGTTAACCGAGCTAGCTCACTCACAGAAATATTACCATGTATTCTCATGAGTTGTTGTAAGTTATGGCTTAATGTCATCTCAGTCATTAATAACCTAATAAATGAATAAAATTATTCAAAAACAGATTGACATAAATATCAATAAATATGTATATTACTTTTAATTGAATAAATTTATTCAATTAATCTGCTAAAATAATCTTAAATAGAATAATTATAGCCAATATATCATGTTGTTGGTTAATCTACCAAACAAATTGCGGAATAATTTAACTTTTAATGAATAAGTTAACTATTAAACAAGATAGTCAAAGGAGTATTACTCATGGAGAACAATTCCAAATTACAAATTTACAAAGGAATTATTCAATATATTTTGGAATCTACAAACTACACCTTAAAAAATATTGCTGATCTTTCAAATTCCTCAATTAAAAATATTAGTACCATTTATCGTGAAAACTTCCTACCACATAATTTTTCCTCTGAAATGCAATTAGTACGGTTATATCAAATGATTCTTGAAATAAACAGTCGAGAAAAACAACTTAAAAAATATTTACCTCTTCCTAAAAGTTTTAGACAACTTAGTGCATGAGTGGGAGTAATCTATTATGAAATGGGTAAAATTAAAAAAATATTGCGAAATATCGGGGGACACTTCTAATGCAGTTCACGCCAAACGAAAGCGAGGTATGTGGTTAGATGGTGTACAATGTAAAGTGGGACCTGATGGTAATATATGGATTAATTTAGTTGAGGTTGAACAATGGGTGGAAAACGGCAACAAAGCAACGAATTTCCGGTTGCGCGTGGGATAAGTGTTCGAGAGTTAGATTCCAGTAAATGTATTAGAATTGATTTTACGTATCGTGGTGTTAGATGTCGTGAAACTTTAAAAATTGAACCAACCAAAGCAAATATTAAATACGCCGAAAGGTTGAGAGGTGAAATTCTAAACGGCATTAGTCTGGGTACATTTAATTATCAGGATTATTTCCCAAATTCACATAGGTCAAAAATGTTTGGCTATTCAGTAGTGAAATCTACTGTGGGTGAGTTGCTCAAAGAATATATGGAAATTGCTGAAAAAACACTTGAGCCCAGTACTTTTAATGGCTATAGAAAATCATGTGAAGCACATTTATACCCAGCATTTGGCAATATTCCTATAAAAGATCTGTCATCCATGATTATTCGTAATTATGTGACAAAGCTCGAATTGACGCTAAAAACCATACGAAATATTCTAACCCCATTAAGAAATACTTTAGATCAAGCATTAAATGATGGAATGATTACATCAAATCCTTTAGATCGATTGGTTTTATCTAAGTTAGTTGATAAAAAAACTCGCAGCAGTAATTGGGAGGTAGATCCCTTTAATCAGGAAGAAATTAAAGCCATTCTTTCGGAGGCTAAAGATCAAGCAAGGAATTTATTCCAATTTGCTTTTTATAGCGGTTTACGTACTTCTGAGCTTATTGCTTTAGAATGGGGCGATATTGATTGGTTAAATGGGATTGTAAGAGTATCAAGGGCCGTGGTTCTTAAAAAAGAAAAAGGCACCAAAACAAAATCAGGTCAACGCGATGTGCTTTTACTTCCTCCAGCACTAGAAGCACTGCAAAATCAAAAAAAATTTACTTTCCTTGAGGGGGCACGTGTTTTTTATAATCCTCGGACTAACACGGCTTGGGAAACAGACGGTCAAATTCGAAAAACCTGCTGGACTCATATTTTAAAAAAGGCAGGAGTTCGCTACCGCAACCCATATCAGACTCGCCATACTTATGCTTCTATGATGCTTTCCGCTGGCGAAAATTCTTTATGGGTTGCGAAGCAAATGGGACATAAAGATACAGAAATGATTATTAAAAATTATGGTAGATGGATTCCTGACACATCAACCATAGCAGGATATACAACAGTAAATGACTGGGTCTCACCATTGTTTGGCGTGACAAAGTAGCATCATTATTCAGTACCTTTCCATGACTCCACCAGTCAAAGAGCAAAGAAACTCCTCTTTATATGCCGAGCTGCATCATTAATGACCTAGTTTAAACCAGACATCGAAAATGGGTCCATATCACGAATGAAAAAATTCAGGTGACTGTTTTTGTGCTAGATTTTCCTCAAATCTTCATGTTCAAAAGCTGAAGACATGCGGTCAATCTCCCTCTTTATCAAACCAAATTGGGTAGCAACAGCTCGCCATTCACTGACAGCTAGTGCAACCTCTTTTATAATTTCAATCGCTCTTGATTTCTTTATCCGAAACTCATCAATGACGGAAAGCGCCAAGTCAATAGAAGCTGTTGGATCATCATAATCTATTGAAGTTGATAACATCCGTGCTTTAATTTCAACGGGGGTAGGATTGAGATCATAGGCTGGCGACAATCTCCAACCTTTATGACGTTCATATAAGAAACCATGATTTCTTAAATGATCATCTGTGTTTGAAATCAGCACGGTGAAGATGATACGCCGCCACAGTTCTTCTAAATCACTGTTTGGACTTGCACCATGTTGTGTAATGGCATAAGCAATTTCAAGATAGCTGTGAGGGTCATTATCCTTAGCACCTAACATACTCATTGCAGAAAGAAATGGAATACGTTGGCCTGCTTGACGGTCAAAACGGCGCAAAAGCAGCACTGGCTTGTCCAAGATTGTTTCCAAACGCCATTCCGTTGTTTTAATACCAGCTTTTTCTGCAAGGCTCAGCGCAAGAGCTTCCCAGACAACCACGTTAAATTCGTCATCTTTTTTTGGAAATTTAGCAATCGCAAGGTGGCTGTCTTGATCTCTTACTGATGCTTTTGGCCGCGCTCCACCAAGAGACGACCCAGGTGCCAATAATATTTTCAAATCTTCAGCTGTTTCATCGTCATTGAGATAGCGTTCAGTTGCAGAAAGGAGTCTGGGGAGATCGATTAAAGGCGGGATGCTTTCTTTATCTTTGGGGGTTAAGTAAGGCCCGCCATCTTTTAGCGAGAAACGTAAAGCACCCTCACGAACTTCATCATTAACGCCTAACAGATAATCTACTTCTGACAGTGTTCTTGGTGCTTCTCCTATCGATTTTGAGCGTACACTTTCTGCTCGGCGCATCAACACGCGACCCCAGCGATCTGGCGCAGAATCACCAATAGCACCGAATAATATCTGGTCTGCTGTGGTATGAAATGCTCCAGATGTTAACTGAAGAGCTGGATCAAGAGCGAACTTTTCCGAATGTTTCAGCCAATCAGGATCATATTCAAAGGATGCACTTTGCCTGGTGTTACGCTGATGAAACCAGAGCTTGCCGACCTTGTGTGTTTTCTCGCCAAGCTCAATCGAAACATAAATTTGTTGGCTACTCATTTGCATCCCCTTTATTGCCGTGTGGCGTTCTAATTCTTTTCGGGAGAATTTCTTCTTCAAGTTCACGCCCGACAATATCGCGAGAAGCATCAGCAACGTTTGTCAAATGCTCAGACAACCCTAAAACAAATAGAGCAGATGCATACGCACCCATGGATACGCTTGGATCGCCTTTTTCAATCTTGTATAAAGTGAGGCGAGAAAAACCGCAGCGTTCAGACATAAGCTCCATAGCTATACGACGACGGCGTCGCGCATCACTAATGTTCTTGCCCAGCGTTCTTAAAACTTTCTGCACTGGAATGGGTAAATGTGTTTTTTTACTCATGCTTTTAACTCTTAACGTATTTTATATTTTACATTATGTATCTTAACGTAAATAATAAGTTACATTAAGTTAAAAAACAAGCAATTATAACTTAATGTATACTATAATTAACATTAAGTCTATTAGCGCAAATAATAATATACATTAAACTATTTTATGAAAGATGTCTTGCATAAAATAGTTTTGCCCTTCGTGGCCAGATGATTAAAATAATTGATTGCGTATATAATGGTTTCAATGCGATTCACTTTATAAACTTAACATTTTTTGTTAAGTTCAGAGAGCAATGTTTTTCAAGTTAAGAGAATTATACTTAAGAGCACAGATTGTGATTTAGATGATAGACAAGGAGCATCAAAAATGCCCCATTTACGCCCCAAAATTAGAAAGTAATAATTTAAGCCTATAAAAATCAAACAGTTACAAAAAATTGTCGCGGGTTCGATTCCCGCCGACCATATAAGCCATTGATTTATAAGCCAACTATCCACCATATCGCGGCACCATTGAGTATTATTTGATTGGTCTAAGTGTCCCTGATTTAATTTGATTATCAATCCATTTTTTAGCTTTGTTAATTACATATCTTTTTGCTTTCTCAAACGAGTTAAATAGTTACAAATTTATACTGTCGATAATCAACTCAGTATCTACGCTGAGTGTCAGGCATACTCGAAAGTCCAATAAGTTATCAAATTAGCGATTAGAGGATACGAGGAAACGCAGCAGAAGGCGTTTCGCATGGGGAGCATCTACAAATGCATCACGTGCATGGAGGATAACGTGGTTATTGATAATCAGTAAATCCCCTGCTTCCAGAGTGAAGCGTAATTCAAGATCAGGGTGAGTGGCAAGACGATCATATAGGTCAAACAAAATTTTCGCTTCAGGATCAATTGTAACTCCCGGATGACGGTCTGCACTTCGGAAATAATCTGAGAGATAAACCGTTTTAAGTTGACCTTCATGGTGTGCGCAAGGTGTTATCCAGACAACAGGGGGAGTTCCTGGAGCTTGTTCGTTGCGTAAGTCGAGTAATACAGGCTCAAACAATCGGTGTATCAGATGTGGTGACTCGCTGAGTAATGCATTGAATACAGAAACTGAACTCGTCAAGCGACTTTCCCCACCTTGTGCCGCAGGTCGGATGGTAAGGAGTCCGACTAGGTCAGCGCCGTCGCAATGAGGACGAAATTCCCGGTTAGTGAGGTAATTCCGTGCATAGTTGATATTTACCTCGGGGTGATTACATACTTCGCCAATGAGGTCATTTTGTGGGTTTTGGATGCCTAAATGGCCAAATTGACTGCCGAAAATTGCCATGAATAATTTAGCGCGTGCTATAGACCAACGCTCAATCGGAATACCGCGGATCAGGACAAAGCCTCGACCTTGAAACAATGCAGTGCAACATTCATCAACGAGTAATTGTAAATTGACATTACCCCAGTCTCCTGGCCCGATTTCATCAAGCCTGATATTTAATGCTTCGACTTCATCAACTAAAGTATTTATAGCGTTGATTTCAGCTAAAGACAAATGATGTGCGAATGTTTCAGGACTTCCAATTTCCTTAGCCTTCCAGGCGCATTCGCCTTTAAGCTCTTGTGTAGGAATTGAGGTATGTTTTCTGGTAAGAAAATGAATGCCTTGTTCTAAAGTGGTATATGTTTTCATAAGTAGGTTTCTTTAGGTTCGGTACCTAGGATCAATGCGGTCAAGTTTTCGCAGAAAAGTAGGCCAGGCAAACGTACCCAAGGTTCCATCGTACCAAGCGCGACTCATTTTATGAACTTTTTCAGGGATACCCTGTATCGGTTTATTAAGTTCTCTGCTATGGGTTGTGGCGCGCAACTGCATGGAGCACGCAGATTCCAAGTAGTAAATCAGTAACCAGGCAGCCCCACAGTTAGGTCCCACCGCTAAGGTTCCGTGATTGCGAAGCAGCATGAGATGTTTGGAGCCTAAATCAGCAACCAGCTTTTCCCCTTCCTGAGAATCAAGCACAATACCTTCATAGTCATGATAGGCAAGCTCGCCACCAATGATCATGGCATTCTGCGTCAGTGGTAATAGCCCTTCTGCACACACAGAGAGCGCAACACCATCTAGGGTATGAAGATGGATAACGCATTTTGCATCGTCACGTGCCTTATAGATTGCACTGTGGATGGTAAAAGCTGCTGGATTGATCATTTTGCTTTCCGACTCAATAACATGACCTTCTACATCAACCTTCATCAGGCTTGAAGCGGTCACTTCTTCAAACATTAAACCGAATGGGCTTAGCAGGTAATGGTGTTGGCTTCCAGGTACTCGCATAGATATGTGAGTGAAGATCAGATCGTCCCAACCTTTCCAGGCAACAAGACGATAGAGTGCAGCTAAATCGACACGTGCAGCCCATTCGTCAATAGTCATACCTCTAGGGCACTCTTTATAGTATACCCCTGCAGTAGTCATTTCTACCTCCCTCTACCCAGAGCTTTAACCTATAGTGAAAATGAGCTTATGAATTAAACGACTTTTTCCAATCTTTCTCTCATAAAATATAGTATATATTTTCAAGCTAAGGGACGTGAGCGAAATAATTTCCCGTTTTTGGAAAATTCACGATCAATTTGTATGGGGCAAACTCTATAATTCCAGCGTTTAAGAGCTAAAGGGGTCAGGCCTTGAATTGTGAATTTAATTAACTTTTAATGAAAAATTCACAATTCAAGGCCTGACCCCATACGTGTTATTTGCTAATTAAAGGTAATTTGGACATATCCTATTTCTTCGACTAGATTTAATTTAAAAATCATATTAATTCAGTACGGTTACATCTATCAATTAATGGCATCTGATTAGAGAACAATAATTTCAAAGGAGAGTAGGATGTTTCCTATAAGTTTGAATCGATTAGTAATAGTAACTTTGGGGCTTATTGGCACTATGATGCCCACTCTCGGTTTTTCAGGAAGTGGTCGTGGAGACTTTGATACGGTATATCATGGGCAATCTGTAGATGATCTGGTCATTCAATTTATGAAAGAGCATAATATCCCTGGTATGTCATTAGCTATTGTACAAGCACCTTATATTACCCGTGTGGTGGGATATGGACTTGCTGATACTCAAACCAAACGTTTGGCAGCTACTAACACGGTGTTTCATATTGGCCAGTTGACTAATGCTTATACAGCTGTTGCTATTATGCAACTAAAAGAAGATGGAAAACTGCAATTAGATCAGGGCTTGGGCACTTACCTCAGTGATGATTATATCCCCAAAAACTGGAGTACGATAACCATTCGGGATTTATTGACTCATAGTTCTGGTTTACCGGACTATACTGAGGCCAGTGATTTTGATTTTAGTAAGGAATACACCCCTGCACAAATTGTTGCCTTGATAAAAGATAAAAAACTGTTATTCACCCCTGGAACACAAACGTCTAATAGTGCGACTGATTTTTTTCTACTGGGATTAATTATTGAAAAAACAAGTGGGATGTCCTATCAAGATTATGTAACTAAAAATCAAATTGAAAGGGTAGGTCTGCATCATACTTTTTTTATTTCAAATATAAATACAGTGAAAAATGAAGTGAATAATGGGACTAATCCCTTCAAACATAGCCAATTTTTAAAAGATCCTGTGCTGATTAATCCTACAGAACCGGCTTCAGGCTATTTAGACGAAAATGGAACAAATGTTCCAGCTAAACCACTTAGTTGGACTGCAACATTTTCCAATAGTGGCCTTATTGCTTCTGCTGAGGATATTAGTACCTGGGATATTGCTTTAGCAGGTAATATCTTAGTAAAAGATCCTAAGGACAGAGAATTTTTATATCATCCTGTCACATTAAAAAATGGTAAAGTGATACCAGGAAATAGCGGTTGGTTTTTCCCTGGCCATCCAGGTATGATGGAAATTAAAGGAAATGTACCTGGTTACTCTGCATTTTTAAGTCGATTTACTGCACCCACAGAATTAGTATGTGTCACCTTGTTAGCCAACAAAGGCGATATCACTGATTTGGATATTTTGGGGCGTAAAGTAGCAGGAGCTTTTGATACTAAACTTGCTGCACCTATGGGAGCCTCCTGGTCTGACACCATCCAAAGTCCTTATTCAGTCCAAGAAACATTAGATAGAGTTGAAGCGATCATCAAATCTCAAGGCGGTACAGTATTTGCTCGTATCGATCACAGCGGCGAAGCGGCGAAGGCCGGGCAAAAGTTACAAGCGACACAAGTACTGATTATAGGAAATCCTGCTAAAGGTACGAGTATTATGAACGCCAAGCCTGCAATGGCATTGGATCTGCCTTTACGCATTATGGCGACTACCGATCCTGATGGCCAAACCTGGTTAAGTTTTACTAATCCTGTAGTACTTGCTCATGCTTATGATCTCCATGATCCACAAGCAATGGTAATCTTGAAACAAATGGAAGCCGCTTTGAATAAAGTGTGTCAAAAAGCGGTTTCTTCTCATTGAGAGTGCGTTGAAGAGTAAATGACCATGCACTGATGAAAACTCTATGATCTGAAAGGAGCATTATGATGAACATCCGAAAAAAAATAGGAAGCTTGTTTGCTGGAGTCACTTTATTATTACTTAATGTTCAAGCTTGGGCAGATTTTGCAACTCAGAGTTTTGGTGCCAATGGTTACGATGTCGTGGCGTACCATACGCAAAATAAACCGGTACAAGGAAGTCGGGATTTTTATAGCTTTATTAATGGAGTCACTTATTTATTTGCTAGTGAAGGAAACAAGAAGTTATTTGATGCTAATCCAGAACAATACCTCCCTGCTTATGGTGGTTATTGCGCCATGGCTATGACTCTTGGCAAAAAACATCTTACCAATCCAGAAGCTTTTTTAGTTTATAAGGGTAAACTTTATCTGAATAAGGCCGATGCACGACCACGGTGGTTGAAAGATGTACCAGGTAATATTGAAAAAGCGGATAAAGTATGGAAAGAGATAAAAGATATTGATCCTGCAAAACTCCAATGAGTGTTAATTGGCATCTCATTCTTAATACTAGTATCGGATTTCGGGCTTGATATTCCTCTTCAAAAAGGTGCAGCCAATTCTGTAAAAGTCCTTGGGGTCAGGCCTTGAATTGTGAATTTAATTTACTTTTAATGAAAAATTCACAATTCAAGGCCTGACCCCGTGAGTGTGGTGTTCACAATTCAAGGCCTGACCCCGTGAGTGCAAATTCATTCTCGTCTGAGATTACATCCTGCTGCTTTGCTCCAAATATTCCTTGTCCCGGATAATTTATTTTTATGTTTGACTTTTTCACCAGTTTTTCATCAGGCTTATGGAAGCCAGGAGATGCAAGCGAGTCTTTGCGAGGTGTTAAAACCATTACTCTACTTGATACTACAGATTTAAGTTTACCTGATGGCCTTCGTCCATTGGCTCCTTCGTCCAATTGCTTATCAAATTCAACTCTTGGAGTTGTAAAGCTTTCCGTTATTTCAGAACAATCTGTCACAGCACTTTCGTCTCCAGTTAAACCGGAAAAATCAGTTTGCGCATCCTGATGTTGAGGGCCATTTGTAATATCAGAACCCTCTATATCGGCACTATCAACCCGAGGTACATCAGGAATATCTAATAAGTTTGCTTCTCTTTCATGAGACGCTGATAAAGTTTGTGATTTGAATTTATCAGATCGGCCAATTTTGTTACGCTTTATTTCTTCTTCTCTATCTTCTTTACTCCAGTATTCGCTCTCATAATCTGATGAATCCGAATTAGTAGTTATTGATTCAGAGGAACTTGTAAACGGATCAATATCATTGATGCCAATTGTTAATACATCCTTTCGTTCACGAGATTTTTTAATTTTGGAGTTAGAACGCCTAAAAGGTAATGAATCAAATTTTGATTTTTTCTTTTCATCTGCTTGAGGTAAAGTAGAATACTCTGAGGAAATTTTAGACTGATTGTGAACAACTTGTTGGCTAAGGTATCTTGGGGTTTTTTTGCGAACAAAATCATGCTCTCTGAGCTCTAATTGATCCAGTTGAAGAGGGCTAAGATTAAATTTAACCTTTTCTTTTTCTGGTCGTTTTTCTGGATGCATAGGGGGATCAAGATGCTCTTCAAGATCCAGCGCAAATACTTCTTGAAAAAGTGCTATAGGGCTAGAGCTAAGACTACCCTCATTGCTGGTATCAGAAGAGGTAATAGAGCTATCTGGATAACTGTGTCTATTATTTCCAGTTTTAGATATTTTTCTATCAGAGTCTGTTTCTAAATCTTGCCACTGGGGATCTTGTTCGTTTCCGTTCGTATTATTTGATTCCAAGTGTAGCGCTGAGCCCATAAAAAATTTATCGATGGAGCGTGTACGATAACCGAGCTCTCTCAGTCTTTCCCTGTCCGGATTTGATTGAGCTCTCGAACGCGTTTGCTCACTGCTTGCAAAAGTATCTTCTATTGATTTTTGTTCAACAAAATCCTGAGCTTCAGTAACTTGTTCTACTTGATCTATTCCAGCGGGGTCTTGTAATGCGTCCTTTTCTTTAACAGGTATCTCTATTAAACTTTTCAAGAACCCTTTAATTTTGCCCTGCTTTTTTTCGGCCTTTTTGGCTCTAAATTTTTTCGCCACTTTCTCCATGCCCAGCATTCTTCACCTCATCATAACCGTGGCTTACATAATTTTCCGCGACATATCACTGTTTTTGCGGATTCTAGCAGCTTAAGTTTTTCTGTAAAGAAATATCAACAATGCTTACTTACTTAATGGGGTCAGGCCTTGAATTGTGAATTTGAATTGAAGATTGATGAATCTATTGATGCTCAAAATGCTATAGTTTTGAAAATTCACAATTCAAGGCCTGACCCCGTCTGCATGCAATTCAAGGCCTGACCCCGTCCGCACATTGCTCTCGTTTTTATTCTTAAAAGCTACTTTTAAGATCTGGATTTGCAGCATAGCGGCACCAAAACGGCACTATTTGCAGACAACTAAAGGCTGGAAAAGACAACTTCGCATTTTTGAGAAAAGAGAGGATAACCCAGAACTGACGTGGTAGGTCATAGTCTTTGATTGTATTTCACAAAAAGTACAAAAACCTATAGCGGGTTCCATTTTCGCCGCCTCCACCATATAACTAATTGATTTCATCACTTATTTCTTGATTCCTTGCCTAGTGTTTTTTAGGGTTAATTCTCCAGTTAAATTAATCTTATAAAATTTTTGTCTGTATTGAAAAAAGTATCACATCGCATGTCCCCCTTAAACCCTGATAATCAGGCCTCTTAGTTCACGGGTGAATTGAGTTACTACCCCTTTAGAACTTTATTTTTCACATTGACTTGCCAATATTATGCACATTTTAAACTATAATAAATCATCTGGTTTTTTTCTTAATCTTAAGTGTAATTAAAATTAGAGGTAGCGTATTTTGTTAAAAAAACATGAAGATACCTTTGTGAAAGAGGACAGTAAGAATTTACCCAATGTTAACTATTTATGGATAGGTCCTCCTAAAATTGATACTTCCGGAGAAAATAAGTTGGGGGCTGATGTTGAGGATGTTATTGAGGTCTCACGAAGATGTCCGAATAAGATTTACTATTATTGTCTTGATGAACATGTTCAACATTATCATGATTTATTCAAAAAGCATGATTGCACTGTAGAAGTTAAATCAATAGATCAATTCATAGCAGCGATGCAAAACAATGAGGATCCTTATATCCGTGAAAAAGCAAATAAAATGTCGGAGGTTAGAAGAGAGCTTTTGGCGGAACCTCGCAATCGAATTGTAGACCGAGTGGCCTTTAAAGATGCTTTCTCCTTATTCTTACTAGCAACTGAGGGTGGATATGCGTTAGATGCAAGCGTCCGCTTAGCCGATAATACCACTCATTTTACTTTTCCACTTGAAGATAATTTTAAAGCACCTGTTGGTCAAGAGTACGAATCATGGATGTTATATGCATCGCCTACTAAATTAGATCAACCTCGAGTTGCACTTGATAGCTATTTATCAAAATGGGATTCTGTTCAACAGATAATTCGTGAAAATGTGGATGATATTCATAGAATTTCGAAGTTTCATCAAAACAATGCATCCTTAATCATTGATTCCATTACCAAGGCATTACATTCAATACCCAGCAATAATTTGAATAAATGGCGATTTCAATTTGATAAAACCAATACAAGTTTAGCAAAAGTAAATGGTTTTCCTCTTATAAAAATCTACCGTAACAGCCATAAACCTCATCTTGAAATTAGAGAAATCATATTGAAAAGGATCACTGAGTATCTTAAACAAGCTCGTGAGGATCAAGAAAATCGAAATGAACTCATTTCTCACTTAGAAAAAGAGCTCCATAACCTTAGAAATACTGATGGTGATGACCACCGCAAGATGGTCATGTTAAATGATAAATTACATCAAGTTTTCGAGGCATTAAAAGAACTAGACCGGTGTTTTGAAAAATTACCCAAGGACAATAGCAAAATTAGTGATCATGTGGACAAAGGATATCATCAATTAAAAAATTGCTTGCAGGAAAAACCCCAACTTTCCGATGAAAATCCACAAATGATTATGGACCAGTTTAGGGAAAATATACGAAAGATCTCCCCAGATGTTAAAAAACAATTAGACAATATTCTTTTGGCTAAGGCTCATGAAGATTTATCCAGTAAAAGAGACCTAAATCATATTGATGAGAATGGAATGTCTTTAATCCACTTGGCTGTTTTATCTGAAAAGCCCGCAATGATTAAAGCACTTTTGCAAAAGAAAGCGGATCCGGACATATTGGATAATGCTGGGAAAAGCCCACTGCATCTCGCAGTCAAAAGCGGCAGTCCTGATCTTGTCAGAGCACTCTTACCTAAAATAAATGGTGCTAATCCGAATGTGCTTGATGGTGATGGGTTGCCCCCATTACATTACGCTATTCAATTGAAGCAACATAAAATTGTCGGTTTTCTTTTGAGGCGAGATGCTAATCCTGATATGCAAGACAAACAAGGGCTTACTGCCTTGCATCACGCGATAAATTCAGGTGATATGCCACTCTTTAACCTAATAATCGATGCGCTAATTAAAGAAGGTCGAGGACTTAATACTCCCGATCAAAATGGGTTGCCCCCCTTAGTATACGCATTAAGAAAAGGCAATCGTGACATGATAGAAGCCCTTTTAAAAAAGGGTGCAAATACAAATTTTGAAGATAAAAGTAACTTAACCATTTTCCATCATGCAATAAAATCAAATCATACTGAGTTACTCAAAACATTCGTTGAGTTCGGGGCAGATCCAAATAGAGCAGGAAAAGGAATATCTCCATTACATTATGCGGTTTTTTTCGGTACTGCTTCTTCGGTAGAATCCCTATTAGATTTAGGGGCAGATCCCAATATACGTGGTAAAGATAATAGAACCCCCTTGCATTTAGCTGCATCCCAGGGAAAAAAAGAGGTCGCAGAATTGCTGGTACGTAGAGGAGCTAAAATAGATGTTCTGGACAATAATAAGAAATCTCCACTCGAGTATGCCAATTCCAAAGGATTTCTATCAATTGCTGAAATGCTCATTAAATTTCAAGAACAGAAAACTGAAATTTCGGAACCAGAAAAGTCTAAAGATACATCAGCTGTTTTTTTACCTAGTGTATCTCAAAGTCAACAAGGCTTTTTTGATCATTCAAAAGAGCACATAAGCACTAACCCCATACAAGAATTTAAATTTGGAGAAGAGCCTAAAAAGTAGTTGCCCTAACACGTTGCACGACTTCATGGGGTCAGGCCTTGAATTGTGAAGAAATAGGGGGCTGTTTTTGCTTGCATTATTCTAGTGTGAGTAAAGAGTCAAAACTTACGACTAAAATTTTGAAAATTCACAATTCAAGGCCTGACCCCTGATGGCGTTAAAGGGCGTCAGTTACCAAAAATCTAAAGAATACAGCGTTCAGCTCATTTTGACTTTATTCATCAAAGACAGCGAGTCAAGGAGTAATTCTTGACAATTAGCGGAATTATAAAAAAACATTACGTATAAAGGTCAAAGGACAAGATCAGTCATCTGCCTTGTTTCGGTCGAATTGGATTAAATATGTTATATTTGGTTCGATTTTTTAGAAAGGAAAATAAATGCGTTATTACTATGAAAAAAATGGTCGAATCTGTTCAACAGAGTCCATTGACGAGTTGATTTATCATTCATTCCCCGCTCATCTACAATCACCGGAAAAAATAGCTCATTATAAGGCGGTTGCCCCAGTTATTTTTTCCTCAGAATATAAGGGAGCTGGTCCAGTTACGGCAGAAGAGTTCAATTTAGGCCAAGATTTTATAGATTTTTTAGCACGTCATAAATTAACTACGGCAACCAAGTATAATGGAGTTGATCTCTTATATCTCTTGTCCCTAAGTCATGATACCGCTTTGCGAGCTGGAGTTTGGACGTTAGGTTCTCAGTCCCATTTTAAAGCGACTCAAATTATCAGTAACCTGTTACAATTAGACACTGCCGTTCGCGTACCTCTTATGAAAGAATCCATAGCGTCATGGAAGGAATTGTTTCTGGATGCTCAATTTGAATTACAAATCCAAGAGAGAGGAACTAGCCCGGATAGTACCCAAAATATGTTGGGTCAGTTGTCTTTATATTCCTCTGCAAAAAATGATAAAAAGAATGGACAGTCTCAGAGTGACCAAACACAATCAGAGGTTGCACAGGAACAATTTCGTTTGCTGGAAAGAGCTTATTATAAAAGAGAGCAGGAGAAGAAAGAAATCGAATCCAACAGCTATGAAGATGAGGAATACTACGTCTCGCAACCACAGTATTACTACAATTAATAATTCTATTGTAGAAAATTTCTATTAGGAGCGAACGTGCGCTGGACTGACAAGCCCGGCAGATGATTTGATGAATAAACCAAGACTTAATGCTTTTTTGTTAAAATGCTTCATGGGGTCAGGCCTTGAATGGTGAATAAATTGGGGAGTATTTTTGCTTGCATTATTCTAGTGTGAGTAACATAGTCAAAAATTACGACTACAGTTTTGAAAATTCACAATACAAGGCCTGACCCCGTACGGCGTAGAAGTGAGAAAGATAAACTGGTAAAGGAGCCAACGATTCTGGATCTGGGGTTAATTTAGAATTGAATAATAAAGGAATTTAAATGAAATTTGCATGTAATATAGATAAAACAGATCGGATAAACCGTACAATAATTGGTGCTGCATTGTGTATTGCTGCGATCTTTGGAATGGGAAAGTTTTTTTATATCACATTGGGTATTGTATTGATTATAGAGGGTATTATCGGTTGGTGCTCTATCCCTTATTTGCTTGGGAAAATAAAGTTAAAGCTCTTAAAACGATAGATTCTTTCACAAATGTATAAATATCTATTCATTTGCTCGGATAAAGAAATTAAAAGTAAATTTATTGAATGTCTCTATTTAAAAATTCAAAAAAATTTACAATTAAAGGCTTGACCCCGAACGCTAACTTAGCTTTTTATCAAAAGCGATCTTATTTGGAATAATACCTTGATGTTGAATGTCATCCTCAAAATATTTAATAAAAAACGTTTTAGTTAGTTTGGGATGATGTTTATTTTCCCGAACAAACTCTACCTCATAGCCGCATTTTTTATAAAACTCTGGGGCTTGAAATGCACTCGTTACCAAGTTGATATTATTATAACCTTTGCCTTTGAACTGATTTTCAAGAGTTTCTAGAAGCGTGCTCCCAATTTTATGCTTTCGATAATTGGAGTGAACCCACAGATCTTCCACGTAAATTTCTGCAAAGGCAGTGTATGCGGTTAATAACCCAACTAAATGATTCTCTTTATCTCTAGCTGCAATGTAAAATAATGCATAATTACAAACAATACCATTTTCCGCTTCAGCTGCGATATGACCTTTTTCGACTATGTCCAACTCAGCTTTTTTTACAACCGCCTCATAATGATAACTGATTTCGTCCATACATTTTTCCATTCCTAATTAATTTGAAAAAGAATACCGTTACATCTAAAAGACATCAATCTACTCACCTATACAGGAAACGAAATGAAAACACGTTTTGAAAATTCACAATTCAAGGCCTGACCCCTTACCTGGTTAATAACCCAACTAAATGATTCTCTTTATCTCTAGCTGCAATGTAAAATAATGCATAATTACAAACAATACCATTTTCCGCTTCAGCTGCGATATGACCTTTTTCGACTATGTCCAACTCAGTTTTTTTTACAACCGCCTCATAATGATAACTGATTTCGTCCATACATTTTTCCATTCCTAATTAATTTGAAAAAGAATACCGTTACATCTAGAAGACATCAATCTACTCACCTATACAGGAAACGAAATGAAAACACGTTTTGAAAATTCACAATTCAAGGCCTGACCCCTTACCTGCAATTCAAGGCCTGACCCCTTACCTGTTTGAAATCTGAGTAATCAATAAAAATATCTAGATTTTGGTGGGGGGCTTTGTTAATGTTTTCACTTCATATGATAAGTTTACAAAATCAAGATTAATCGAAAATGAACTTAATATTAATCACTGCGCTTGTTATAAACATAGTGGTTCTTCTACCTGTGATCGCGGGTCTTATTTTAGATGCTAATTGGATTACTCAAGCATATGGACCCAAAACCCCGGCAAGACAAATATTACTATCAATTTATCTAGCAATTTTTGTCTTATCTATCGCATTAATTTTAATGGCCTAATTCGCAAATCATAATTGCATTGCTTACTATTCAAATAATTTATAAGATAACTACTCCATTCACAGTTAATTCCTGGAGAAATCCAGTAGTGGTATCCAACTTAATTATTGCAATTAGTTTTCTAATTTTAATTTCTATATTCTTTGGGTTTCTTCTTTAATCAGATCAAAGTTCTGATTTGAACAAAATTAAAAAGATTTTCCTCTTTGATGTAAATATCCCATTTTAAATAAATACGTAATGGGGCACTTTATGGGTTCAGGCCTTGAATGGTGCAGAATTGGGGAATATTTTTGCTTGTATTATTCTAGTGTGAGTAAAATAGTCAAATAATTACGGCTGTAGTTTTGAAAATTCACAATTCAAGGCCTGACCCCTACGTGCGTTCATCTTCTCTTCCTATCAATAACCGAGTCACTTTTCGATAATCTTTAGGGGAATTGTTGGAGTCTAATTGACCTATGTTTTTTTTCATTTAATTGGGTTTTTGGATAGTAAGGTCATGCAAACGATAATTTTATAGTGATTTATTTTTAGTATACATAAAAATTATCGTATTTTGATGAGATGGCAATCAAAGAAAATGAGTGCCATCTCGATACAACTACTCTTTAGGAATTAAAACGTGATCGATGACATGAATCACGCCATTAGACGCTTTCACATCAGCTTTTATAACCTCGGAATTATTGACAAAAACTTTACCCTCTTTAACCGTAACATCAACATCTTGTCCGCTGAGTGTTTTAACCATTCCTGGTTTAATTTTATCAGAAGTAATGTCTCCATTGACGACATGATAAAGTAAAACAGCCTTCAGCTTCTCAGGATTTGCTAGCAGGGCATCTAAATCAGCTTTTGGAACACTGGCAAAAGCCTCATTGGTCGGTGCAAAAACCGTGAAAGGTCCTTTTCCCTCAAGTGCACTGACAAGTCCCGCTTTTTTAAGTAAAGAAACAAGAGTTGAAAAATCTTTGTTGCCTTCAGCAACGTTAACTATTGTATCGCTTGCACTTGCTGCGATGCTGTAGAGGGAAATGAGTGCAACCAAGAACAACTGTTTGATTAATTTCATTTTTAATATCCTTATGAGTTTTTAACATTATTTGAAGATTAGACTATTTTCTAATTAAAGCAATTTAAATAGTCCTTAAATTCTGCCTAGCTTGTTAATAAATAATAAACATTTACTCTCAGTACGAATCAAATTGTTTTTAATGACACCTCCTTATTGCAAAGTTTTTTCTGAGACCCTTTTGTTGATAGATGAAAATTATTTTTTAGCCGTTGACAGTACCTGTCATAAACTACCCATCAGCGATGGCCCACTCATTTTGCATTTTGATGAGCTTAAGCTTGCTGTCCTGGTATCGGTCAGGATTTTTATCGACTAAAGTAATATGTCCAACCTTGCGCTTAGGATGAGATGTTTTACCATAATCATGATAATGGGTACCGGGTATCTCAAGGCACGCTTGGATGGGGGGCATCTTGCCAAGGCAGTTGACTAAAAAGCAATTGCTCATAAGCTCCGTAAGGCCTAAGGGTAGAGAAAAAAGCGCACGTAAATGATTTTCAAACTGACTGGTTATTGCCCCTTCAATGGTTAGATGCCCAGAATTATGGACTCTTGGAGCAATTTCATTGACTATCAGTTCGCCCTTGTGGTGAAAAAATTCGATGGTTATGACGCCGATATAGCCCAAAGAATCCATAATCTTTCTGGCAATGTCTTGGGCTTTTTGTTGCAATAAATTATTCTCTAACGGGGCTTCGGACCATTGAAGGATGCCCTGATGATGGTGATTTCTGATGAGAGGATAAAATTGAATCTCTTCTTGCTGATTTCTCACCGCAATAAGCGATAGCTCTTCCTCAAAAGGCACAAACTGCTCCAAAATCAAATCACGAGACTGCATCAATTCCCAGGCTGTTGCTAAGTCAGACAGTTCATGAAGAACATATTGTCCTTTGCCATCGTAGCCTAATCGTCTTGTTTTCAATATGGCAGAGCTATTCCAACTTATAAAGACATCCTGCAGTTCTTGTTGCGTTTCAATCGCAGTAAAACGAGCCGTTTTTATTTTTAATGAGTTTAAAAATGATTTTTCCAAAAAGCGATCTTGAGTTATCTGCAGCGCTTTGGTAGAGGGGTAAAATGGAACTTTTTTGGCAATGAACTCAGCACAAGCCAAGGGTATGTTTTCTGTTTCAAAAGTGACGCAATCGACTTCATTACAAAACGCAGTAAGTGCTTTCTCGTCATCAAATGATGCTGAAATGAGGCGAGTTAAATGGCGCACACAGGGATTAGGATCGGGGGATAAGCATACCGTACTAATTCCTAACGAGTGGGCTGCCAAAACCAGCATTTTTGCGAGTTGCCCACCACCTAAAATACCGAGTTTCATAATGACTCCAATTGGGGTTTGCTGTTATCAAGAACCTTTTGGGTTTGTTGCGCCCCGGTATTGATTTAAGCGTTCGCAAATCTCCGGGTTATTGTTGGCAAGGATTGCGGCTGCTAAAAGTGCTGCATTAATTGCGCCTGCTTTGCCGACTGCTAATGTACCAACCGGTATACCTGCTGGCATTTGTACTATGGAAAGCAGTGAGTCCAGGCCATCAAGTAAAGAAGAAGGTATTGGGACACCCAAAACAGGAAGTCTGGTCATCGCGGCCATCATTCCTGGAAGATGTGCCGCACCTCCAGCACCCGCGATAATAATCTGTATTCCGCGTTCTTCAGCGTTTCGTGCATACTCACAGAGTTTGTCTGGTGTCCGATGCGCCGATACAATGTCTGCGTCAAAAGAAATCTTCAAACCCTTTAATGTTTTTGCACCCTCAGAGAGTATCGGCCAATCACTTTGCGAGCCCATAATGATGCCAACTAAAGGTTTTTCTTGCATTTCAATATACTCCTAATCGGGTTACTTTTTTACGGGTTACAATAATCACAATATTGCGGCTCAGCTGCTTCTAAGCCGTCTTTCCTGGGGTGAGTCTCCCGATAATCACATTGAATGCAGCCCCAAACTTCGTGAAGGTAGAAGGAGGTCGGTGATGTGCAATCATTGCAGGGAAGACTGCCTGAGGTTTCTTTAAACCCAAAACCAGGAGCATCACAATTGGGGCAACAACATTGAATTCGATGAGCTAGTTTTTCTGCGAGTTCAGAAATCGCCTGCATCCTCAATGGATTCATCATGGCTCTCATATCCGTTGCAAGAAAGAGTTCATTTTCTTGTTGGAAGCCAAGAGATAATGCAGTCTCAAGGGCCTCGATGTCTCTAATTCCTTTGGCAATAACCGTTTTATCCTTGTTGGTTTGCAGGGTTAGAGCATGCTCGGGAAAACCGGCTTTTTCTAAAAAATCGTCAAGCTCTGTTTGTCGGGTAATGGTCATCATGCGATAATTAGTTTTGGTTGTTGTATATTGCTCTGCAATCACCCAATTGTTTTTGCGATCTAAAAATACCATGATTTCATGGTCACTGGGAATAAAGGGAAATGCAGGATGCGGACCAAAACTTCCTTCACTAGCAATCGCTAATTCATAGCCGTAGTGCTCTGCAGCACGTCTTGCTTTTAAAATACAGGTATCATAGGGACTTAATGTCCTTGCTATCTCACCAGTAAAAGTCCCAAATTGGTCCGTATCGAAATCGTGTACATCGAGCTTGCACGAGAGTTTATCAAAAAAAGCTTTGGCAATTGCTTTTTCTTTCTCATGTTTTGAGGCAAGCAAAACCGACTGATTGCGATAGCGCATGATTAAGCTCCATTGATTGAGTGGAAATAATCCATTCGGGCCACATCAACATCGGAAACAAACATGACCCCCGAATTCTGCTGAAATAAGGTTTTCATTCCTAAGGCAAGGGTTGCTATGACTTCTTCAGGAGCTACGGCAAGAAACATAATCAGCGACGCTCGGTCGTTGAATAATATTTTTCCTTCATGAAATCCATTATGGCCTTTACCTGAGATGTTGCGAAACAAGGTAAACCCTGTGACTTTTGCCTCTTCCATCATCGAGCTGATGAGCTGTTCATGCTCACCAGAAACGATTATTTCTATTTTTTTCATGGGGTGGAGGTTGATGCCAATATCCTTTCGTTCTTGAACTTTAATCACCTTCATTTTTTTCTCCTCATTAGCGAGCTAAAATCCACGTGCCATTTTGATTCAGTTTGTAGGCTTGACCATCGCTTGGTTCAATGATGATGAGATGAACCCATTCATTGAAAAACAATGTTTTTAAAACCGCTTGACGTTCAATAATGCTTGAGACGAGTGCTTTGGGTGCATGAACTACAGTCAACAGGCGTTGCGGCTGATGGTAAGGGGTTTTATCACTTCTCATCACTGATTGCAAAGGAAGTCCATGCATTAAATCACTGCCATTGCCTTGCATGATGCCCATTTTACCGGTGACATTGTGAGTGATTTTGCTGCCACTGCCGTAAGCAACATTATCGAGGGTTGAAAATAAATATTGGGTATTAATCCATTGAGCAACCACCATGGGTGCAGTGAGGATTGTTTCCAGGAAGCTTCCTTCGGGGTCTTGTTCCCAGTCATAGGAATGTAAAAAGCATCGGCCATCAAGATTGATATTTTTGGTTAACGAACGTGGCGCCACAATAAAAGCTGCATTGCGGGCAAGACCCCATTCAGGGCGTGTTTCAGACCAATCCTGACTTCTTCGCAGAATGTCTTGTTCTGCATGTTTTGAATTTAATTTGCGACCCCGTTCCAGATTATTGCTTGATTTTGCTTCCTCCAAATCGGCAAGTAACTGATTGAGCAGAGCGGGATAAATGACTTTACTTGATTTCAGGTTATAAAGCTCAATAGAGTCGGTTGTGGTGTTGTGAAGAGCACCATAAAACACGGTATCGATTGGAATGTGAATCCCTTTATCCTCTAAACCCCTTCTTACTTCCGTTTTATTAAGAATTGCTGCCAATAGTTTGGCGTTAATGCCGCCATGATTCCCGCCGCAGGCACCACAATCTAGAGCCGATGCATAGGGATTATTTTCGGTGGAACTTCCATGACCGCAAAGAACAATGACTTTTGCAAAACCTGAAGAGAGCCCCATGAGGCGTAATACCGTTTCGGCATAGTCAATCTGTTCGCTTAACGCGATGCCTTGCTCCAAATTAGCCTCATTTAATTCAAACGAGGGCTCTGTATGGATTTGGGGGACAATTAAGTGATTTAAAGCTTGACTTGTTTTCTTGGTATAGTTAGGCGCTAACGATTGCAGCACCATCTTCAGGCCACACCAAGCCCCAAGGGTTTCAACCAAAGCAAAAGGCGTTGCAAAATTATATTTTAATTCTTGATAGACCTTGCCAAGGGTGCTCTTAATCGTCTTTCCCTGTTGGTGTTGTTCAATAAAGGCCTTATTTGCGGCGCTTGGTTTTTCATCAACACGATAACGGGGTTTTAATAATACTGGGCAACAGTCTTTTGTTTTGCCACTCTCAAACTCTTGCACACGAATAGGTATCCCAAAAAAGCCGGCAAATCCTAAAGTTTCATAATTTCCCAGCTTCTCTATAGCTCTGCGAATAGGTTCAGAGCGGACATCAATACAAAACACCAGTTGCGCATCTGCTCTTTGAGTCTTTGTTGCCGGCTGATTGACTGCAGGTAACAGTGTTTTTAGCAATGCCTGCTCGTAGTGTTCTTCATTGCTTTTTATTTTTTTAAGAGCGTCCTGAACCAAAGAACCATCTCCTTCGCTTTTTTTTTCCAGGCCAGCCTCAGGCCAGAGCAAACAGGTAATAACCAGGCGCACCGCAAGAAAGTCAGTGAGTGTAACCGGTATTTTTTCTTCTGTTGTTGGATGGTGCCAGTGAGTTTTCCATTTCACAAAACCCGCCCAACCTGGCAGATAAAGAAAGGTTTGGGTGATGAATTCCTCTGCTTTTTCTTTGGGTACATTAAGTTTTTGCAGGCAAAGAATAATTGCCTCTTCAGCAGATTCAGGCAAGCTCATTAACCATTGTTTTGCCTCTTTCTTATTCTCATGAAGTTTTTTGTCAAAACACGCTAGTTTCAAAAATCCAAAATAGAACCCTTTTTCTCGATAGGGCATTTCAATAGCGCCTTGTCCGGCATCAAAGAAACCGCCACACCATTTAATCATCTGCAGGTTGACGTTTTCTAAAGCACGATTGCGGGCAACTTCCTTTCGTCGAAATCCGCCTTGTGCTAAAGCCTCTTCAAAACTTTGCGCTTCAAATCCTTGTAAGGGGTTGCATGCGATAAACGTTTCTAGCGGCCAAACCGGGGCAATCCGTTGGGCAGCGTTATCCACTAATGCACGGACTTCGAGTCTCTTGTTTGGCGTTTTGACTGAAGCCGTTGTTTTCAAAGGCTGCTCATTTATTTTCTCTTTATTCGCCATTGCTTTTGCTCTGCTCATGGTTACTCCTCAGGATAATTAGTATTTATAATCAGACCGTAATGTGGTTACCGTTTTTGGGGCGGGTTGGCTTAGATTGAATAAGTTCATGTAGAGCCAGCACCAGAAATTTGATTCTTTAATTTTTTTCGTAAACCCAAGGTTAAATAGCAGCCAGGGGAGTACAAGTAGAACTAAAGCAATCAGATGCAGTATTGATAGCTTGGGTAAGTAAAACTGGGTTAAGTTGGGAAGAAGTGCTTCAATCAGATGAATGCTTGCTCCATATAGCAAACCAGCTAAGGAAGACATCAAGAGTCCAAGTGTCGTGTTAATGATGGACAAGCGATTGTTCATTACGGTGAGCATCAGTTGTGCTCCTGCGATGAATGCAAATACCAGTAAGAACGAGGTTGCCTGCAGAGACAGGATTGGCTTATTCGTCATGAACGCAAAACCAAGCATGCCTAAGAAGCCGCCACTGCACGCAATTAAAAAGAGAAGCGGGTTGTATCCAGTGGCTTTAGGTTCATTCCTTTTTTGAGCAATCGCAGAGCCCGAATTGAGGAATAAATAAGCTTTAAATAAGCCATGCCAACACAAGTGAGCTACAGCGGCGGCAAATAATCCCAGACCGCATTGCATCATCATAAATCCCATTTGCGCCAGAGTTGAGCAAGCCAGCATTTTCTTGATGTCATGCTGCATGAGCTTCCAAATGGTTCCTAAAAATGCCGAGAGGGTTCCAAGCATGAATACAGTCATGAGTAAGTGACTCGATGCGGCAAAGAGCGGGGCAAATTTGACAATGAGGATGCCACCGCCGTTGACAAGGCCTGCATGCATCAGCGCGGAAACAGGGGTTGGTGAATTCAAAGAGCTAATCAACCAGCGATGAAACGGCCAAATGGCAGATTGAGTTAATGCCGTGAGTGTCATCAACGTCATCGCTGGCACAAACACTGCTGAACTTGCTATATCTTTCTGATTTATCGCTTGAATGGATGCAGTGTCAGTGCTTAAGGTGATTAAGATAAAAGCGGCTAACAAGCCGATACTCCCTACTAACAAGGTATTGAGGGTGAGCCGGCCTGAATTTCTTGCCGCAGTCCATTCGCTCTTGTGAACCATTAAAGCAATTAATAAGAGGTTGCTTAGCGACCAGGAGCACCAAAACAGAAAAAGGTTATCGGCAAGAACCATAACTACAGCACTAAGCGTAATTGCTGAGAGGGTGCAAAAATAACGCGAATAGAGTCGGTCGCCATCCATGTACCTTAGTGAAAATCGATGAACAATAAAGCTTACCAATAAAACTAAAGTACACAATAACAGGGCTAAGGTATTAAGGCTGGTGAGTAGATAAATCACCGGCATTTCTGAAAAGCGCAAGCAGCTTAACAAAATAACACCGATTACAAATCCAAAACCAATCAATACACCTGCCCAGCGAGCGGCAGAGGCGGCTCTTTTCCTGCCACTAAAACAGTTAATGAACAGGGCGAGGGTTGGGCATGCCAGAAGCGCGCCAGATAAAAGAAGTATTATTGTATTCACAGCATTCCTCATTAGAAAATGTTTTGCTACAATGGAAATATATAAGATAAACTTATATTAGTAAAATTAATAATTTTTATATCTTCAATTAGGATTTCTAATGAGCCTTGATACCGTAACCTTACAATGCTTTTTGGCGGTTGCAGAAACCAAAAGTTTTACAAAAGCAGCCGTTCGGGTGGGACGCACTCAATCCGCAGTGAGTCAGCAGATTGCAAAACTGGAGCAGTTGATTGAAAAACCATTAATTCTTCGCGGACGCGAGTTGTCTCTGACCCCTGATGGTGAGCTTTTTTTAGGCTATGCCAAAAAAATTTATGAACTGCATCGTGAATCACTCGATCGATTTAAAGCCCCAGAACTTCATGGGGAACTTCGTTTTGGTCTGCCTGAGGATTTTGCGTCAATGTTTTTATCGGATGTGTTGGTGGAGTTTTCACGCCTGCATCCACGGGTGATGCTGAATGTTGAGTGCGAACTGACTCTAAATTTAATCGAACGTTTTAACCACGGCGATTTTGATTTGATATTGATTAAAACCAATCAAAGAAATCAAATTGCTGAGGGTGTAGATGTGTGGAATGAGTCAGTCGATTGGGTGGGCAAGAGAGAGCTCCTCACTCAACTCAATAAAACCACACCCATTCCGCTAGTGCTCTCACCAACACCTTGCGTTTATCGTGGAAACGTGATTGATTCTCTAGAGAGCCACCATTTAAACTGGCGTCTCGTGTTCAGTAGTCAAAGCTATACTGGAAAAATGGCTGCGGTGCGTGCAGGGTTAGGCATTACTGCCATACAACGCAGCATGATTCCCAATGATCTTGACCGACTTGATGAGGATTTTTTACCTAAATTAAACGATATTCATGTATCCTTGCTAAAAAAGAAAGAGCACAATAAAGCAATCGAGTCCCTTGAGTTTTTTTTATTGAAAAAGTTAAAGCACTAGTTTTTTAAGAATAAAAAAGGATTATAAGTAAAGAAATGAATTCAATTACTGATGTTTTAGATAGACCAACACTGATATCGATTGCCCTCATTAGCTTAATCGCAAGCTTATTCACATTAAGTATTCCGATTGCAGCACAGACATTAATCAATTTAATTGCTTTTGGAAAATTAATGCAGCCTGTACTGACCTTGAGTCTGATTGTGTTCATCTTAATGGCCGCACTGGGTGCCTTAAATGTTTGGCAAACTATAGTTCTTGAAGTCATTCAGCAAAAATTGATGGTAAAAATAAGTCTAAACCTCACCAATCATTTTACCCGTCTGTCGCTTGATAGTTTTTCAACGCATCATGGTCCTGAACTGGTCAATCGTTTTTTTGAAGTGGCTACCATCAATAAATCACTTGCCAGTCTTTTGCTTTATGGGGTTAATTTAGGATTACAGCTTTTTTTGGGGTTATTACTTCTCCTCATTTATCATCCCCTATTTATCATTTTTGACGTGGCTATCATTCTCAGTATCTTGTTGATTATTTTTATCCCCTTTCGTAAGGGATTAGAAAGTGCAAAAAAAGAATGTGCCGAAAAACATCAAGTGGGCGCCTGGCTTGAAGAACTTCTAATCAATCGATTTTTATTCCGGTTTAGTAATTACAATCACTACGCCACGTTACAATCCGACAAGCATTTGGTTTCATTTTTAAATGCGAGAAAGACTCATTTTAAACAACTGATTAAGCATCAAATTGGTTTTTATCTGCTGGCTGCGTTCTCAAGTAGCCTCCTTTTGGGATTAGGAGGATATCTTGTAATTAAAAATCAATTGAGTTTAGGACAACTGGTAGCTGCTGAAATTGTTCTTGGTGCATTGATTTATGCATTTAAACGCTTTGGTGTTCTTCTTGAGAATTATTACGATTTAATTGCCTCCAAGAACAAGATTGATGTAGTCCTCAATTTACCCTTGGAAGAAATTAAAATCGATCTCAATGCTTTATTTGTGCCTATCCAAACCATAGAAATAAAATTCCCAAATAAGAGTCAAGCAATTGCCTCTTTCAATAATCCTCTATTTATTTATTCTCAAGATGCACAGAGTTGCAAAACATTTTCTGAATCACTTTTAGGATTCGGAAAAAAATATGATATGCACGTTTTAGTTAATCAACAATTATGCAATGAAAAGCATCGAGCAGCACTTCGACAATACAGTTTATTGTTACGAAGACCTGAATGGTTTGTAGGTAGCATTTATGACAACTTAGTACTAAACCATAAGAGTATCTCTCCTAAACAGGTTATGGAGCAGCTCAATCATTTCGGTCTTTCTGAAAAAATAGTACATCAGCCTTTAGGTTTAAAAGCGGTTATTTATGATTGGCAAAATGAATTTACAGAATTTGAGCTTATTGCACTCATGATCGTACGAATTATCTTGCTTGAGCCTCAGTTACTTATTATTGACCGCACTTTTGATGGATTGGAGCGCGATAAAATTGACTTGCTCATGGCACCATTGCTGAACTTAAAAAATACCCTGTTGATTTTAGTTAGCCAAGCTCATGAATTTAAAGAAATATCAAATTACGCGGTGCTTCCATGAAATTACATGCCTATACGATGATCGCAAAACTCCCCAAGCCCCAAAAAATCGCCAAAATCATTGTTCTTATTGCTTTGATTCTCATTTTATTTTTAATTTTTACTCCCTGGCAACAGTTTGCTCTTGGCAATGGAAAGGTGATTGCTTATTCCCCTACTGAGCGACTTCATACATTGAACTCACCAATCAATGGACGCATTAAAAAATGGTATGTTGATGAGGGAATGAAGGTACAGCCTGGTGATCTTATTGTTGAAATCAGTGATATTGATCCTCAATTATTGAAGCGATTGGAATTGGAAAAAAAAGCTATCGAACTGCGGATACAGGCAGCACAGCAATCCATAATAGCCGGAAAAGCCAATCTAGAACGTCAAAAAAGATTGTATCAGCAAGGAATTAATTCAAAGCGTCAGTTTGAATTGGCACAAATTGAATATTCGAAATACCAAAGTGAGTTAGCGCAAGCAAATATTGATCTAGTCGATGTTGATGTGCGAATCGCCCGTCAACAAACACAACTTATAAAAGCACATGTGGCGGGGGTGATTTTTAAACGGTTGACAGGTCAAGAGAGTGTAGTCATTAAAGCAGGAGATGTTTTGGCGCAAATTATTCCCGACACCCAATCGCGCGCGGTGGAGTTATGGATTGATGGCAATGATATTCCGTTTGTTCAACTTCATCAAAAAGCTCGATTACAGTTTGAAGGATGGCCTGCAATCCAATTTAGAGGTTGGCCAGAAATTGCTGTAGGTACTTTTGGTGGTACGGTAGCCTTTATAGATCCCACCGACAATGGAATGGGGTTATTTCGTGCCGTCATTGTTCCAGATGAGCCTTGGCCTCAACCTCGATTTTTAAGGCAAGGCGTGCGTGTTCATGGTTGGGTTCAGTTAGGCGAAGTCCCTTTATGGTATGAATTGTGGCGCCAATTTAATGGCTTTCCGCCCGAAAGTACTCCAGAAAAGAATTCGTTAAGTACTCCAGGGAAGAATCCGTCATGATTCGATTTTTTACTCATGCTGGTTTTAAATATCAGCTCATTTTAGGTTTTATGTGTTGTCTTCCCTCGGTTGTCAGTGTGGCAAGTGAAGACCATAAATTAACCCTGGATAAGGTGCTTCAGAGCGTTACTCAGTATTATCCCAAAATTAAAATAGCACGTTTGGAAATTACAAAGGCCCAAGGTGCACATTTGAGTGCGTTGGGAAAGTTCGATCCCTCTCTTGATGCAACCACTCGATCCCAGCCAGCGGGTGGTTATATCAATAATTATGGAGATACCCAGATTAGTGTTCCTACTTTTTATAATGGAGTCCAATTATTTGCTGGGTATCGAAATGGCAATGGAAACTGGCCTATTTATTATCAAAATTACTTAACGAATTCAGGTGGAGAATACCGAGCCGGTTTATCATTACCTTTACTTCGAGATCGATTGATTGATAAGGAGCGAACCGATTTATTAACTACCGCTGAGTCCATTGAGTTGAAAAAACACGACATGGAAGCAATAAAAATTAAGATATATCAGGAAACGATTAAAGCCTATTGGCAATGGGTAGAAGCAGGGTGGCAATTAAAAACTTTTAGAGAGTTATTAAAATTAGCGCGAAAGCGACAAGTTGCCATTGAACAGCAAGCAAATCAGGGCGATCTCGCGCGACTTGCAATCACTGAAAACACACAACAAATAGTCCAAAGAGAGCAGTTGCTGAATCAAGGGAGAATGATATTCGAACAAGCTGCAATAAATTTATCTTTGTATTATCGAGATGAACGAGGGAACCCTAAAATCCCATCGGAACAAAGTCTGCCTTCCCAGCTTTTGATGCAGCCACGTCAATTAGCCCAAGGATTCCCTCAGTTAGTTGGCCATCCTGCATTACAGAAACTGCGAAACTACTCAAAAATAATAAGACTTAAGCGTGATTTGGCGAAAAATGAGTTGCTTCCCAATTTGGATGCTACAGCATCTACTTTTAAGCAAAACGGTAGTGGAGGATATCCTGCGTTAATTCCTCAGGCAGCTTTTATCGGAGTTTCTTTCAAATTTCCTGTATTACGACGAGAAGCCAAAGGAAAATTAATTCGTACCCAAAGTGAGCTGGAGCAAATACGAGCGGAAAAAAAGTTTATGTATGAGCAGCTTAGAAATGAACTCACCAATCTTTATATTGGGATAAGAAGAATGCGTCAACAAGTCGCTTTCTTAAAAAAAGAATATTCTTTGGCACTAAAGGTGCAACAGGGAGAGACAAAAAAATTCACTGAAGGGGACAGTACTTTGTTCCTTGTGAATCAACGAGAGCAATTAACTACCCAGGTGAAACTTAATTGGATAAATGCCCAGGTGCAACAGGAAGAGTTAAAAGATTTAGTACGTTTCTTTTCCTCAACGAATTTGGAAAAGTAAAATCCACAATACAGGAACTATTTTAATCGACACCAATTAATGGAAAAGAGCTCTAAGGATCAGTCGATATTCATCATTTTGCTCGGATTACGAGTCAATTTTTACCAGAGTAGAAAATAATGCATCAAAGACCCACAAAGGCGTGTAGCACACTGTGGTCATTTGGCACCTGGTTTTAGGAGGTGAACAGATGTTCCTAGGATAGAGGATTTACTCACCCAAATTGTCTCAAATCCTGAGTGAATACTGTAAAAAGTAATTGGGCCGAACAGTGCAAAAGCCTATTTCAAATAAGGCATAAGGTAGGATTCACCCCGAACAGCATGCCCATCTTTATCTCATGCAGATCAAATACTATACATTTGTTTTGAATTTTTGTATAATTATTACAAAATTTTACACAAATGATACATTTTAAGGGGTGGTTTTAGAATGAGTTATTATTTATATGTTCCTTTTAAAAAGAAAGAAGTTCCGCCAAATCTAAACAAAATCATCGAAGAATGGTTATTATTAGAAGCAAAGCAAAATCATGAGGTTATAGTTTGTTACTATGGTGAGAAAAAATTAAGCCAATTACCGGACAACAGCAAAGTTTCTGTACTATTCTCGGGTAAGCCTGGTAAAAAGTCTCTCCTTCAAGGGCTTGAGCATGTAAAAACTGAAACCTTAAGGTTTTTTGAAAATTTGTCCTTGCACCTAAGGGTCACTGATGAAAGTAAAAATTCAATATTAGTTCCTGAAGTGGCTGATAAAATGAAAGAAGATGGCTTGTTTGATGACTTTAAAGGGAGGCTACAGATTAACCTTATTTATCTTGATGCCAACACAAAAGAAGCATCCATCATGACTCACTCATTTTTAAACTCACTCAAAAAATACAAAGAACACGAAAACGGAGCAATCAGGCTTCAATTCCTCTCCAATAACCTGGCAGAAAAATCAAATTCCCATCGAGCGGACCGTACCAAAAAAACAAAATTAGAACTATTTAGAGAGCAAGCACAACAGGATAGGTGCTTCATGTATAACAGCAAAGAGAATTATCCTAAACTGTCACTTGGTGAAATCGCTTCGGTTATTAAAGATTATTATCAGTACAAATCATCAAGATGTTGCGGTTTATCGGGCCTATTAAGATTAAATTGGTTTTTTTCTAGTACGGAAAGCTCGGAAGCTATTAAGCATCTTAGTGATGAAAAAATATCTGATTGTGAACGATTTGCTTACGCTTCTCGTTTCATAAAATACTATAAGGAAAGCCATTTATCCCAGCTTCTCGCGCCAGCACTTGAAAAAGGATTAATACAACACCAAGCCAATTGGGATATTGAGCCCATTTCCTCGAATGAATTACCAGTTGCAGCATTATGAGCTTTCGTTGTTGATAGGGCGTTATGGAGGGAAATTTTAGGCTATGGAAGTCGCATTGAACCATTTCTGAATGTCGCTGGTTGGACTCTAGTAAAATTTCAATGTAATTTTGCGGTGATGGGTTTTAGCCTAGCGATTTTCATTATGAAATTTTTTCAAACTCAAACCGTTTTTTTTAGGTTATTCCAGTAATAAATTCTTGATATTGATTTAAGGTTCTTCGTATTTCTATTAATTTATTAGATAAATTGATACATTTGAAATTATCGTTTCTGTTTGAGATTTATATGACTATTGCATTAGTCTGGTTTCGTTACGATTTAAGATTAAACGATAACCCTGCGTTTATCGAGGCTTGTTCTCGGCATCAGTTTGTGATCCCGCTGTATATTTATGATGCACAAAATAGTGTTTTAGGAGGAGCACAAGCTTGGTGGCTTCATCATAGTCTTACCTCTTTAAGTAACTCCCTTGCAAAACTTGGATTAAATCTTATTCTGCGCAAGGGCGATCCTCTGGAGATTATTTTAGACTTGATAAAGAACATTTCTGTGAGCTCAGTATATTGGAATCGCTGTTATGAGCCCGCTGCTATTTTGCGTGATAAAAAGATTAAAGCAACTTTGCTCGAACAGGGTATCGAAGTCCTAAGTTTTAACGGAAGTGTGCTTCATGAACCTTGGACAATTAAAAATAAAAACGGTGATTATTTTAAAGTTTTTACGCCCTATTGGAACCACTGTAAACAAAATCTTAATATTCAAGCGGCTATGCATTTAGAACATCGACCTGCTGGAATTGAAGTGAACAGCGATAAGCTTTTGGAGTGGAAATTATTACCTACCATCAATTGGGCTGCGCGATTTAGAGAATATTGGACTCCAGGAGAAGAGGGTGCGCAACAAAAATTACTTGAGTTCATAGAACATCAACTGGATGATTATAAAAAAAACCGAGATTTTCCCATAAAAAATGCAACTTCACGTTTATCACCCCATCTACATTTTGGTGAGATCAGCCCATGGACCATTGTAAGAGCAATTGAACTGGCAAAACTCGCTCCGAAATGTGATTTATCATCAGCGGACCATTTTCTCTCAGAACTGGGATGGCGAGAGTTTTCAGTGTATTTACTGTATCACTTCCCAAGACTTCCATCCGAGAATTTCAGGAATGAGTTTGATGCATTTCCGTGGCACAACGATGAAAAATTATTAGCTTGCTGGCAAAAAGGTTTGACCGGTTATCCAATAATCGATGCCGGGATGAGGGAGTTATGGGCAACAGGCTATATGCACAATCGTGTCCGGATGATTGCTGCATCATTCTTAACCAAGGGTTTACTCATTGATTGGCGTTTGGGCGCCGATTGGTTTTTAGATACTCTTGTCGATGCCGATTTAGCAAATAATAGTGCGAGTTGGCAATGGGTGGCCGGCTCTGGTGCTGATGCAGCACCTTATTTCCGGATTTTCAATCCGGTGTTACAAAGTCAGAAATTTGATGCGGATGGTAGCTATATTCGTCAATGGGTTCCGGAGCTTGCTCAATTAAAAAGTCAATCAATCCATGCGCCTTGGGAATCTATAGATTCTGAGAAGATTTATCGAACTACAAACTATCCGATGCCAATTATTAATCACCATGAGGCCAGGACGAGGGCTTTAAATTATTACAATCAGTTAAAAAAGAAGGATCTCAAATGACACCATCTTTCTTTATCTTTGGTTTTGGCTATACCGCGAATCGACTCGCTCAGCGATTGATTCAACTCGGTTTTAACGTCGTTGGAACAACACGCCAAGAAACCCAAAAAGCGATGACTCATCCTGCAAAAATCACCCTGATTGATTTTCAGGCTGCAGATATAGAATACTACCTCAGGCAATCCACTCATCTACTGATTAGCATTCCGCCTGATGCACGTATTGGTGATCTGGTGTTGTCTTCTTATGCAGAATTGATTCAGGGGAATAGGGCGCATATTCAATGGTTAGGCTATCTTTCTTCAACGGGTGTCTACGGTGATTATCAAGGAAATTGGGTTGATGAAGAAAGTATTTGTAGACCAAAGAGTGCCTCTGGAATTTTACGTTTGGAAGCAGAAAAAGCATGGTTTTCTTATGCAGAAAGCAATCAACTTCCTTTACATATTTTCAGGCTGGCAGGAATTTATGGACCGCAAAGAAATCCACTTGAGCGAATTATATCGGGGAAAAAGTACAGTATTTTTAAAGAAGGCCAGGTCTTTTCGCGTATTCATGTTGATGATATTGTGTCCGTGCTTCTTGCTTCAATAAAGAACCCACATCCTTTATCTACCTACAATGTCGCTGATGATGAGCCAGCTGCATCGCATGAGGTTGATGCTTATGCTGCTTCGTTATTGAAACAATCGCCATTGCCTCTAATTCCGTTTGAAGAAGCCTCATTATCACCAAGAGAGCAAGAATTCTATTGGAGCAATCGTCGTGTGTCTAATTTAAAAATAAAAAAAGAACTGAATATTGTTTTACAGTATCCTTCATTTCGGGAGGGGCTCATGCAACTATGGAGAGAGCATTTTGCGTAAAGAAAGCGGAATTAAACTGATTGTTTGGATTTTATTTTTTGAGGTCATTGGATTTTTCTTAGGTTTATTGACCCAAGAGAATATCTATTCTTGGTATGAAGGCTTACATAAATCAATTCTAACTCCTCCCGGGTGGGTGTTTTCACTGGTGTGGTCAATTTTATATGCATTTCTTGCGATTGTTGGTTTTACCTTGTGGCAAAATCGGCATAAGCCTCAAAATAAAACAGTGCTTCGTCTTTATCTTATTCAACTGATTATGAATTGGATATGGACACCACTTTTTTTTCAACTGCATTGGTTGGGATTTAGTTTTTTATGGATAGTCGTTATGGTGGCTTTAAATGCAGCCATTGTTTTAATGACCATCAAAAATAAGCAAAAAGAAATTACCTTACTCCTAACCCCTTATTTTTTCTGGCTTGTTTTTGCAAGTTATCTCAATGGGATCATTTGGATTCTTAATACGCAAGCCTAAAGACGGCCTGAATCTAAGGAAGCTAATATTTCTCGTGCCTGAGTATATATGGCTTCTCTTTTATCAGGGGCCATTTTGTGCCAGTTCATATAAGCATAATGAAGTCGAGGATTATGTTTCAGCTTGTCTTCATTTTGTTTCAGAAAATTCCAATATAATGCATTAAAGGGACAGGCTTTTTCTCCTAATAAAACATTTGGATCATAGGAGCATGATTCACAAAAATTACTCATGCGTTGAATGTATTTTCCACTGGCAGCATAGGGCTTGCTTGCCATCAACCCCCCATCGGCATAAAGTGCCATGCCTAGGGTGTTGGGGAGTTCTACCCACTCATACGCATCAGCATAAACTGCAAGATACCACTCACAGACTTGTTTAGGATTGATGCCTGCAAGTAATGCAAAATTACCGGTTATCATGAGTCGCTGGATATGATGCGAATAAGCCTCTACCGAAGTTTGGCGAACTACTTCCTTAATACAAAACATTTGAGTATTTGCTCCCCAGAAAAAAGCAGGTAAATCTCTTGTAGCTTGAAAGTAATTCATTTCTTTGTAAGCGGGCATAAATTGCCAATAAATACCACGAATGTATTCTCGCCAGCCTAGAATCTGACGTATGAATCCTTCTACTGAATTAAGAGGTGCTTTTTGTTCTAGGTAGGCTTGTTCTGCAATACGACAAAGTTCTAGGGGTAATAACAGCCCGACATTAAGATAAAACGACAGTTTTGAATGATACAAAGTGGTTTCATTGGTTCGCATTGCATCCTGATAGTTGCCAAAAGAGATGAGGCAATGCTCAATAAAATAATGTGCTTCCGATAATGCATCGGCACGAGTCACTGCCAAATCAAAGGGATATAATTGACCGAAATGTTTTGAAAAATGTTTTTTCACCACTTGCAAAACTTCGGTGGTAATCTCATCTTCTGGATAATCCAAGCGTTCTGGAAATGAGGGAATGTGTTTTGCAGGATTACGATTTTGCACATCATAATTCCAAGAGCCCCCGATTGGATTGCCCTTGTTATCCATTAAAATCCGATATTTTTGACGCATCATCCGGTAAAAAAACTCCATGCGCAGTTGTTTTTTTCCTTTGGACCAATCTTTAAATTCGTTGATTGGGCATAGAAAGCGATTGTCCTCGAAAATTCTTAATGGAACAGGTAATTTACTTTGCAAATCCTCAAACATTTGAAGAATGCGCCATTCCCCTGGTTCAGTAAGATTAATTACTGAAGGCTTTATTTTTTCAACGGCCCGTATGAGTTCCTTGATCAGACTTCCCTGATTATCTGGATCATCAAATTTTATGTAGTGAATACAATATCCTTTATCTTTAAGTGCTTGAGCAAAATGACGCATTGCAGAAAACAAAAAGGCAATTTTTTTAGGATGATGACTGACATAAGTTGCTTCTTCTTTAACTTCACACATCAGTACAATATCATCATGCCTATTGATGTCACTCAGTGCAGACAAAGTTTCACTCAATTGATCGCCTAAAATAAAGCAGAGTTTTGTCATAACTTGTTTTTTATTAGTGAGTTAAATTTTCATCTTGGGTCGGACATGGCTTAAGCCTCCATCAACAGCAAGAACTTGTCCGGTTATCCAGTTATTTTCTGGACTTAGTAAAAATATAATCGCTTGAGCAATATCTTCTGGTGTCCCAATACGTCCTAAAGGGTGCATTGCTTTGGATGCATTATGAGCTAATTGATTATTTAACAAAGGAGACGTCAATGGGCTCGAGACCATTCCTGGCGCTACCACATTGACTCTTAAATTATTGGGGGCATAAGTAGCTGCTGCTGCTTGAGCAAGACCTATAACTCCCGCTTTTGCAGCGGCAATCGCCTCGTGATTTGCAAGTCCAACTAATGCGGCTGCGGATGAAATCAATACGACTGAACCGCCTTTTTTCATCATCAGACCTGCAGCACGAACTGTTGCAAATGAGGTGGTTAAAGAAGCATTAATGCAGGCCTGGTAGTCTGCAAATGTTGTCGCATGAGCACTTTTCAAAAGTAACGAACCTGCGCAATTTACAACACCGTCAATGCTGCCGACTTGATGAAAAACTTCGCTAACTGCATCAAAATTGCTGGCATCGAGTATAAAGTCTGGATGAATCTTATGGTTATCCCTTGCCGTGGTGAATACTTTATCGCCACGCCTGGTCAACAAAGTTGTAACCGATTGCCCTATTGCACTGCTTGCTGCAATAATCAAATAATGACCCATCGTGAAATTTCGCAAAAAAGAAAATTAAATTCACTATGCTTGATGAAGTTTAAAAGTTCAATATTTTTCATCGAAAAACCACTAAATTTAATAGCAGATAAATTCGCTCTGTTAATGAATTAAAGATATTCATAAAAACATAGAACTTACGTGAGCAAAGATTTTTTGTTACATTGAGACGAACAATCTATTTATTGAGATTTAATCAAAATTATTGGATTAAAACATTCCTACGAGTCAATAGCTGAAAGAGGGAAAATGCAATGGTACAAAAAAACAGTCTCGTTATCTATTTAACCTATTTAGGAGCCCTCCCTTTTCTTATTGCTGCATTTTGCTCTCTTTTAGGAATCACCGAGCTTCCTTATTTAGGTGTCACTCAACCTTTGCTTAACTCTTATGCGACACTTATTGCTGGTTTTATGGCTGGAACTATTTGGGGATATGTGGTGCGCTCTAATTCATCTCACAGCCTGATTCTTCTTGCAAGTGTTCTAATCGTGTTAATCCTATGGGTTCTATGGGGCAGTAGTAATACATTGACTTATCCAGCATTTTTAGTCCCCATTTACTTGCTTCTTTGGTGTTTGGATTATTGGTTGCTAAAACACCAATATGAGGACCGCTCTTATTTTAAGATGCGCACAGGAGTAACCGTTATGGTCATAGCCAGCTTATTGATAATTTATTTTAAATAATAAAGGCTCTGTATTTGATAAATTATTGTGCCTATACAATCAGTTAATATTAGATGAGTTTTGCCTGAAAATTGGGCTTATCGAGATGATTTTAGTGAAGAGTTATATGGAGAGTGGGTTGTTGTTGGGTCGCGAGCCAACCTACTTGCTGTATATAATCTTGAAAAATCCCGACAATCTCTTGATGAATACAATTTTTTTACGAAATGATGTAATCAGTTTCCATAATAGAAGATTCGGAGGTAGGCCTTGAACCTTGAATAACTTTTTTTATTGAGTTGCAATTCAAGATTCAAGGCCTGACCCCATATACGTATACGCAATGAAGTGCTTAATTTAAAGAGGCCGTATGGTTAACCCGTTGTTCAGAGATATCAACACCTACAGGTTTGAATAGGCTAAGAGCTGAAACGTGTGGTTCTGATCGAATTTCTTCTAATACTGCTTCTGGTGTTTTGCCTCGCCAATTGACAGTCGATTGAGCACCAAAACTCTTGAGCAAGCTCATCATTTTTTCATTTCCTTTTTTTGCCGCCGCATGCAAGGGAGTTAAGCCATTACTATCGGTTTTATTTGGGTCCGCCCCATTGCTCAATAGAAGCATGACATAGTCATCCCATCCATTGTTGATGGCCACATTCAATTCCAGGTTGCCACTAAAGCTCAATTCATTTGGGTCTGCTCCATTTTCGACGCATAACATGCGGAGTTGAGGAGATAGATTGACATTTTGGAGGTTATTGTCTCGCATTAGGGCCCATGGGCTAACAATTTTAATCTTCGGATTTAAATCGAACCATCCTTTAGGAATAGCAATCGCTTCTTTCTTGTTGAGCTCAAATCCATTAGCTAACATTAATCTAAATGCATCCTTAAACGATGAGCTACCTTCAGAATATTTTGCCAGATAACTGAGTAATGAATTGAGATACATAGAACCAGCCGCTTCAAAATGAAACTTAGCGCCATCTTGAACTAAATGTTCAACCAGATAAAATTTATTTTCTTTGAATACTTGGCTGAGGGCTGACTTTCCTTTTGGACTAACATAGTTCACATGAGCTCCTAGCGCAACAAGAAATCGATACCTCTCAATTTCCTTTTTTTTATCATCGCCAGTATTTTCTGTAATCAACTTAAGGAACACTGAATCCCCCTGTTCATCAATTTGATTGAAGTTCAGCTTTTGATGCTTATTTAAAAAGCGAATCTCTTCTACTTCTAAACGACTCAAAATATTTAGGTACATATGAGAGTTAGGAGCTTGGTAGTATTCGGCATGACTTGCAGATATTGCACTAGGCGAACGATCAAATTCCATTTGAGTTAGGTAAGAGAAGCCATCGGTATTAGATTTTACCAGCTCTTCAAGAAGCAACATTCTTTTATCTGCATCATAACAATGCCTTATGTCATATAAAGATGTCTTAAATTGTTCATAACGTTCCAATACTGGAAAACAATCTGGATGTATTTTCAATCCCTTGGCGCGCAAGTATTCCAAATGATGTCGTCCTAGGCTGGTGTAAGCTAAAACCGCTTTTAATCCTTCGATATCACCTGACTCGAGACAATAATCTATAACGGTTAGTCCTTTCTCATCGGGTTGGGAGGGATTAGCGCCCTCTTCTAACAGATAACGCAACATTTTAAGATCTTTATTTTTAAAGGCTTTAATAAGCATAAGACTATTTAGTGATGCCCCATTGGAGTGGAGTAATCTGACAATATCCATATGGCCTAATTGCACAGCTTGTTCTACCAGCGAAGGTTCTACACCATGAATTCGGTCAATGCTTAGATAATATTTAAGGTATTCTTTATCCGAAAGCAGCTGCTTAATTTGCTCAACATCATTGCCTTGGACGGCTTCTTGAAATTGTTTAGCAATACCAAAATAACTTTTCAGCCAGGAATATTTCTTTTGATTTTCAGGATCCTGCATACAAAGCAGCATTTGTTGTTGGACTACACCAAAAGTAGTTTTATAAGCATCCATAAAACCAGTAAAGTCTAATACATTTAATTTATCCAGCTCAAAAGTCGTTGCAACGGCTTCTTCTGAAAATAAGATATCAACTAAACGATTTAGCTGAACCTGTTGTTGGTTTAACATTCCATTAGATTGAAAAATTTGCGCAAATAACTCGCGGCAAAACTGTAATTTTTCAGCGAGTGAATGTTTTGGGTTAATTTGTTCGAGTTTTTTAATTAGCTCGTCTTCCTCGTCTCCCTTTCTATCAACCTCTAAATAAAAATTATTTATCTGATTAGAATAGTATGTTGATTTAGTTAAAACACCCACCATTCCAGTAATCACAGCATATTCATTACTGTTTAAAAGCCTTTTTTGCTGTTCTGTGATCACTTGCCCTAGGGTATAACCCCTAACAAACTGCCGAAATTCATTATCTATTAAAGAACCAACAGCTTCGCTATAGCTTCTTTTATGTTGATTATTTGCTGTCGCGTGTAGTTTCTTTCCTAAGTCAATCATTGAATTAAAAACTGCTTTATGTGCTTCGGAGGTAAAAGATAAGAGCACAACATGGTAGAGATCATGCAATGCGAAGCCAAAACGACCCGACTTAAGATTATCAGCCTCTGTTTTCTCATACTTGCCAGGAAAACTTATACCAAATGGGTGTGCATCTTGCTTATGCATCTCATAAACATCATCAAAATCATCATCACCAATTCGTGCGAGGAGTTTCCTTGGTTTTTGTGCTAATACATTGAGAGTAGACTGAATCATTGTCATTGAAGGAATAATAAATTCGTATGCCCCTTCCTTTTTTTTCCTTGGCATAAATAAATCAAAACCAGTTCGAGCAATCGCTTCAAAAATTCCAAATTGTTCACCAGGATTTTTAACGGTAAAGGTATAAAAGCAACGCTCTGATTCTGGAACATCTTTCTTAAATAAGGATTCAAATAACCGTTCCTTCGACTTATCATCCATTTCATCGTTTAATACCTCATCCCCAAAAAAATTATTCCCCACATGTTGAATACTCAGAAATTCGTTTAACTTCTGTTTTGTACCTTTATCCTCTTCCGTTAACTGATAAGCCTGACACGAAATTTGCTCTTTTTGGGGGTAGTCTTTAAACGCAGCCCAAATAAGTAACATGGAAATAAATTGTGCTTCAGTTATCTCTTCGTCTTGAAGTGCAATTAATGCATACTTAGGAAGGTCATCATGGAAAAAAACCGAGGAAGACATTTCTCTTTTATGCAATGCATTAACTAAGCTCTTGGAGCCTTCCTGCATTTCGGGTTGATCTCGATATTCTTTGAGATCGGCTAAAATAGACTCAGAGTTTTTAAAAATGGGCAATTGACTTAAATCTCGCATGAGTAACCTCAAAAATTATATAGGCAAAAAATCGAAGCATAATACTAAAAGATCAAAATATAATCAATTAGGTTTAAATTGGTCAATTGTGTTTTTTTGTAAAGCTTTTAAGGCACAACAATACAAAAAGGGGCAAGTTTTGATATTTTTAGACTAAATTTATAACTCGAAAAGAGATCGCAATTAATTTAGCAAGCGCAGCAATTGTCTTGAATTTTATTTGAAGACAGTTGCTACGCGCTGTGCCCAATGAAAAAACTATACGGCAAGTAGGTTTTGTTCGGCTCTTGCTGCAGATTCGATACGCTCAATTTCCTCTGAGCCAACTGAAGAAGTTTTAAAGAAGCCAAAGCAAGTTAAAGCACCTACCGTGACCCCACAGCCGCCACTGATAAAAAGCAATTCAGCAGTAGATCCTGTTGCAATACCTGCTAGCAAGGCAAAAGGCCCTGTCCAGGCACTGGAGGCGCAGCCTATGGCAAAACCAATGGTAAATACCAGCAGACTGGTAATAACGGCTGTAACAATACCAGCAAACGCATCTTTAAGGGTTACCGGTTGATCATTCAAAATTCTTTTGCATTCCTCTATGCACATCTTGATAAGCTCCTCTTTATCTGTACGATTAGTCCGCAGATAAATAATCAACAGGTCTATTTGCACTCCAAGTTGCATAAATTGCTCATCCGATAAATTAAATTTTTCGGCGGCAGTAATAAAATCATCTATGGCTTGATAGAGAAGCGAGCTGGGATCTAATTTATTCCTGGCTCGTTGTAACGGATGAGAGGCACCTGGGCCCAGGGCCTTCATGCGTTGTGAAAGATTGACTAAACTTTCCCCATTATCTTGAGCTGAAAAGAAAATAGATTCTGCAAAACCTTTTGTGTTTTCAGGAAGTTCGGAGTTTATTTGTTGAAATATAGAGTTGAGACGTTGGTCGTTAACACATTTATCATGTTTTGTACCCACTAAAATGAGGGGAGCATTTGGATTGTGTGCTCTAAATTGAACAATTTTTTCTTTTATCTCTTGGACAACATAGTTTTCGGATACATCAACACAAAAGAGTGCTATTTGTGCATTGGATATCAGCTGGGAATTGATTCTTCCCCTTTGTGAAAGATTTTTAGTTTTCCATATATCCCATTCTTTTGAACGGAAAGTTTCATAATTAGAGGTTGATTTCGACGATGCGTCAACAGGCCAACCCGTCAGCAATTGGCAAAGTGTAGTTTGACCTGAGTTCTTACCACCAAAAACAACTACTTCAACAGCCATAATTTTAATCTCTTAAAAGAAACAGATTGGGCGATTGTAATGCATTTTAAAAAAAAGGCTATAAATCAATGGGGTAACAACTCGATTAGTTTGCTATTTTCTTCTGAAATTTTAGCAAGCATACCAAGCGTAGGCTGGCTGCAAAGCCTAGGGACCGATCTTAAGTGTTACTGGAAATTGATACTAAAAAAGAAGATTAACTCCAATATCAGACTATTAAATGACTGTTATATACTTGTACAGCGCGAATCAACTTGATGCTCTATTTGATGTTCTCTTTGTCTTCCGTCAAAACATAATTCCAAGGGACTTTCGATTAATCTGAATGCAATTTTTTTTAGCTGGTCCTCAGAATTTCGGCCATGCTCAAGTTGTGCAGGTGACAAGTCGTTAAAAACTTCCCCAGTCCTACCGTCAATAGCAAGTGATTTAGAATGACCATCATTACAAACATCGGCTGAAAGAATCTTTGCGTTTTTATGGTTTTCCACAAGTTCTATAATTTGTGCTGCTTGTTTTTTAGAGCTCCAGTCGCCACCGTGCAAATGAACCTCTAAAATGTCATTATCATCGCTGGATATCCTTTTAAATAATGACTCTACTGAGGTTAAAGAGGTGAACTTATCAACATGCGCTAATAAAGCAGTTTTAGTAGTAGCATTCCAAATTGCAATAATGACGCAAGGTCCTGCGCCATACGAGCCTAAAATGGGTTTTAAGCTTGTATTATTAGTAATTCCAATTTCATGTTGTAAAACAGCATACCCCTCTGTCGATGAGAAATTTCCTTTTGAAAGTCTCCTGCTATTTGCAGAATTTGCAAGTGCTATTAGACTGATTTCTTTTTCGAATCCTACCTTGCTCTCTTGGTAATTTGCTGAAAAAAAACCACTTGGTCCGTTACATTCCGGTCCATTATAGACATATTGACCGTTTGTAAAAGATATAACATTTGAAAAATGACTTACGAGCTCATTTTCAACATTTTTATCAATTAGCTGCTTGCCACCATTAATTCCTGTTGCATCATTTAAAAAATCAGCCAATTGAGCAACAGGTAATTCTTTATGATTCCAATTCTTATCTTGAATTACAAATCTTGGGCCTACTGTGCCGCATTGGCCGTCAGGATAAGATATAATTGCTCTAATATACGAACTTTCTATATGATTTTCTAAACGATGCATAATATTATCCTTATGAGAAACAGGACTTAAATTTAGCCATTCAAGCAGCTCCTGTGCTAATCCGAATTTTAATGAGAACGGACTAGTACAAAAATAACTCAATCCCATGGCTAATATTATCATCTGAATATTAAATTAGTATTAAATTTATAAAAATTGTATTAATAATGATCATAAATTTCTGGTCAATCATTACTACATCTTACTGCCTCGTTCGGTGATTCAGAGCAAATAAAATGGCTTATTGAACAGGGTGCTGCCTTAGATGTTTATGTTTCACCAATCAATTGACGAGTGAGGTTGACCTAATCAACCCAAAAGGTGCACGAAGCACTATTCGACTCGCTGCAGAAGGCTATTTATAAAGTGCTATAATTACCTGTGTGAGGTTAATTATGTACATAGATCCGATCGATGACGATGTTATTTCCTATAAATACGCACCTTTCTATGCGGAGTGCGATTCGAGAAATGTAATAAATATTGAACCAGGCCAGGCTCATGGAATTTTCGCCTCCGGCATGACTGAATGTGTTTCGTTTGCTTTTTTTATTAAAGAGAATGACGAAGTTAAGCGTCTGTCTATGATTCATTTCCCAGGGGGTATTTCGAGCGCTACTTTAGAATCCGAAGTGGGGAAAGAGGTAATAATGGCAATGGTGGCTCATGCGCCTAAGGGTGCTGAAATTGACGCGGTAATAGGATTCAGCAGTTCACACTATCCCAACGGCTTGTATGATGATATGGAAATTTTAGATGTCCTTGATCAGCAACTTACCGAGTTAGGATTCCAACTGACTAATCTGCATCTTTGTCAAGGGAATGGTCGAAATTTAGACGAGTCAGGTTTTAGTTTCGGGATAAATTTTAATGGTAAATATGGCGAATTTATAAATTGCCATGGTCTCATTGCTAAAGGGAACTTAAATTCAAAAGAGGCTTGTGTCAATTACAGCGATACCCCCACCAATCTATCTCAACTGAGCTATTTGCTTCATTTGGCGCGTTTACGCGGTGATAAGCAACGATGGGATAAGTTACAAAAGGACATTCAACGCCTGGAGAAAATCCATTTCGATAAAGACTTTTCCCAAGTGAAGGATATGTCGTTTAAATTGGCACAGGAAGATATTCCATTTAATAATCCGGCCCAATTAAAAGATATGATGCTCAGAGCGCGAGAGGGAGAAAACAAGGAATTATGGGAACAAATAAAAACCGCCATAGTGCAAGAAATTGAGCAGTGTGATGATAAACATGCGTCGCTAGTGAAATATAAATCAATTTTAAAACTACATTTTGAGAAAAATTCTGCAAATCGATATGAGGGAAGTATTTTCAGTAGAACTTTTCAACAAGGAGAGCCTACTCATTGGCGACAAGTCAAAAAATATGACGCAGGACCTCAAACTGCCGCTGGTGCACAGGTGTCGACATCAATCGATTCTGAGTCTCCTGACCCAGAATCATCGAATACTCTAAAAGGGTTTTGAAGAACCGCTATGGGCAAATAGCGCGTTCTAAGATCTCAACTTTTCTGAGGTATCTAAATGGCTTTAGCTTCATCCGGTTGCATCACCTCCTTAAACGTCATCCATAACTTTTTCTCGAAATCATAAAGTTTACATTGTTTAAAAATACTCAGCACGTGACTCAATTTAAAACGATACTCATGAAAATAGATTCCATATTTTTCTTTTAAAGCATGATGTGCCTGGGGTAAATTATAAAATGGAATACGCGGATCCAAATGATGCGGAACATGGATCATGATATTGTGCAGTAAGAGCCTTGATATTTTGGAGCAATGGATAATGGTACTGCAATATAAAGCACCGATAGAATGAGACCACTCGTTTTTCACATCAAAAAAGGGAATATTAGGATGGGTATGATGTAAATAGACGATAATGGCAATAAAATAATTAAAAACAATAAAGGGTATGAGAATGGAAAGTACTATCCCCATTACCCCTCCGGCAAAAAAATAGGATAAAATTGACACGATAAGTGCGTATAAGAGCACCATTATTTTTCCCTTTTTATAATACCCTCGTTCTTTTTTGTTTTTACCTGGGTTGAAACGCAGCATTTGTTCCCACCAAATCCTGCGTAAATAATGAAAAGCGCTTGTAAAGAAACAACGTTCAATTCGATACATCCCCCGTTGCATTACGGAGAGTGCTCGATATTCCTCGGAGGTTAAAGGGCGCCATATCCAATCGATAGGAGAAAAAGAAGCAAACCCATGATGGACTTTATTATGGCCAAAACTCCACATCCGATACACGTTCAAAGAGGGGAGCATGGCTATGGTTCCCAGGACTTCAGCGACTTTGCTGTTTTTAAAAAGTGCGCCATGTGCTGCATCATGAGCCCAAACAAAAAGCATCGCAGTAGAGAGTCCTGAAATTAAACTTCCGACCAGCTGCAGTTTCAAATTAAACGATGAAAAAATAAGACTCAATCCAAATAAGAAAAGAAATAAGTCCAAAAAATACCAAAAAAAATGTTTTAACATAAGAGCGGTTATAACATGCTGGAGGAATCAATGTTCGTGCAACAGATGATTTTATTAACTTCACATCCTTCCATGAATTTTTGGGGATCAAGCTCATAAATACTCCTTAAGAAGGATTACAACATACACAATACTTTCTTGCGAATCGGATTTTATTTGAGCATATTGTAAATGATTTTTTAGCAGAAAACCTTGATTTAGATCATGGAATGATTATTAAATTTTCAAATTGGGTAAAAGCATAGGGCACAGAAACCCAAACGAACTAATTCACTATCCCGGCCATTAACTTGAGCTGGTCTAATTGCAGAAATTGAACTTTCTTCTGTTCGATGGAGATTATTTTATTTTCTTTAAACTGAGAAAATAAGCGGCTAACTGTTTCTGCTGTTAATCCCAGGTAGTTTCCAATATCCTGACGAGACATGGGTAAAATCAATTCCATATGTTGTTCACATCCATGTAGCCGTTTAAACAAGTCGATAAGAAAAGCGGCTAAACGTTGCTCTGCAGTGACAAAATTTAAGTAAGAACCCACCGTTAATTTTTGACTGATTAAATACAAAATATGTTTTTGCAGACTGGAGTTAGAATTCAATAAACCAATAAAATGATTATAGGGAATTTCGCACACAACAGTCTCAGAAAGGGCAACCGCTGAGAAAAGATAAGTACCAGAGGCAATCGCTTCAAATCCTAGAATTTCTCCCGCAAAATAAAAACCCCGAATTAATTCATTTCCTTCACGATCCACTTCAAAAGTTTTTAAATTTCCTGATTTGATTGCATAAAGGCTGTGAAATGTATTTTGAGGAAAATACAATGCCTGCCTCTTTTTAAGAACATGTTGTTGTTTTACAGCCGAACTAATTTGATTTATCCAGTGAGGGCTGCCTTCTTCGAGAGTACAAAAAGGGAAAAATCCGCAGTTGGAACAGGAGTGAGTTTTATTAACTGTGTCGCGCATCAGAGAGTACGGATTGCTAAATGACATAGTTTATCTTGTTTTGAGACTTTTTTGTACTTTTCCATGACCTAGATCAAGGCTTTTGAGCGGATAACGTAGATACAATGCGGCAAAGTGAATAAAAAAATCAGCAAGTAATTAAGAGGTGATTAAATGATTCCTGCAACTGATGTAGTTGATTTGTCTCGATTACAGTTCGCTTTAACTGCATTATACCATTTTTTATTTGTCCCTTTGACCCTGGGATTTTCTGTCTTATTGGCAATTATGGAAACCGTGTATGTCATGACCGGTAAAGAAATTTGGCGTCAAATGGTTAAATATTGGGGCGTTTTATTTGGAATAAATTTTGTTTTAGGTGTCGCTACCGGTTTAACAATGGAATTTGAGTTCGGAACGAACTGGTCCTATTATTCGCGCTATGTAGGGGATGTATTTGGTGCTCCATTAGCCATAGAAGGACTAATGGCATTCTTTCTGGAAGCAACTTTTGTAGGATTATTTTTCTTTGGTTGGGAGCGCTTATCCAAATTTCAACACTTGGTGTGTACCTGGTTACTCGCTTTAGGTACTAATTTATCAGCGTTATGGATTTTAATAGCAAACGGCTGGATGCAAAATCCTGTGGGTGCTTATTTTGATTATCAAACCATGCGCATGGAGGTGAGCAGCTTTTTTGATATTTTATTTAATCCGGTGGCACAAGCAAAATTTGTACATACCATTAGCGCTGGGTATGTTACCGGTTCGATCTTTGTTTTATCCATCAGCGCTTATTTCCTGTTAAGAAATCGCAACAAGGATTTCGCAAAACGATCAATGACTGTTGCTGCCTCATTTGGTTTAGCTTCGGCGTTATCGGTTGTTGTCCTTGGTGATGAGAGCGGCTATCTTGCCAATGACGATCAGAAAATGAAAGTAGCTGCTATGGAATCGATGTGGGAAACCGAGAAGACTCCCGCCAGCTTAACTCTTTTGGGTATTCCCGATGAGCAAACAAAAACTACAAAATATGCTATTAAAATTCCATATGCTTTGGGAATTATTGCGACCCGCTCATTGAACACTCCTTTATTAGGGATTAATGAGCTCATTGAGGATGGAAAGGAGCGGATTAAAGATGGCCTGTTAGCCTATAATGCATTAGGCAGCTTACAACGTGATCCTGATAACAAAGCGGCGAAAGAGCACTTACAAAGCCATGTTAAAAACTTAGGTTATGCCCTTTTGCTGAAAAAATATACGGCAAATCCCTCTGAGGCAACTGAAGAACAAATTAATCAAGCCGCCAATGACTTGAAACCTAAGGTAGCCCCCCTCTTTTTTTCATTCCGGGTGATGGTTGCTTGTGGCTTTTATTTCATCTTTTTGTTTGCTGTAGGTTTTTACCTTTCAGCTAAAAATAAACTGCATGTTACACCATGGTACCATCGGATGGCATTTTATTCCTTACCATTGCCTTGGATCGCGGCCGAATTGGGCTGGGTAGTTGCTGAGTATGGGCGACAGCCCTGGGTTGTTCAGGGGGTGTTGCCGACCTTTATGGGCGCCTCTTCTTTATCAATCGCTCAAGTCCTGACTTCGTTAACTGGGTTTGTATTATTTTATACCGTGCTGGCAATCGTAGAGCTGTACCTCATGGTTAAGTACATTCGATTGGGCCCAGAGGAGATGCTTGCCCATTAGACATCTGTATCTTTTTCTTTATCGATTAGGGTTCGAGAAGATTAAAGTGAATCACCCACCTTCATTATGGAGTGTACAATGATTTTAGATTATGAAACCTTAAGAGTAATTTGGTGGCTATTACTAGGCGTTTTATTAATTGGTTTTGCGATTATGGATGGGTTTGATCTGGGGGTTGCCATGTGGTTACCCTGGTTTGCCAAAACAGACACCGAACGTCGTATTTTAATTAATACAGTGGGACCTACTTGGGAGGGTAATCAGGTATGGTTTATTCTGGGCGGCGGGGCAATTTTTGCAGCGTGGCCAGATCTCTATGCACTCTCCTTTTCCGGGTTTTATTTAGCGATGCTGGTTGTCTTACTGTCATTAATTTTAAGACCTGTAGGATTTAAATACCGGTCTAAACTGGAAAATTCTCTCTGGAGATCCATCTGGGACGGGCTGCTTTTTATAGGCGGATTTGTGCCTGCGCTCATTTTTGGAGTGGCGGTAGGCAATGTTTTACAAGGCGTTCCTTTTTATTATGATGACAGTCTAAGAGTGATGTATACAGGGACGTTTTTTCAGCTACTTAATCCCTATGCCTTGTGCTGTGGTGTACTTTCAGTGTTCATGCTTGCGATGCAGGGGGCTTTTTTTCTCCAGATAAAAACAGAAGGTGTATTGCAACAAAAAGCAAGAAGAGGGGCGCGTTATGCCGCTTTCTTGATGACGCTGTTATTCATCTTGATGGGCTTTTGGACTCATTTCATTGATGGCTATACCTTAAGCCAGCCCATGCTCCATGATGGCCCATCTAATCCTTTACACAAAGAGGTAGGCCGGCAAATTGGTGCTTGGTTCATTAACTATAGTGATATGCCGATTTCGCAATTGGTTCCGCTTTTAAGTATTCTCTGTGCCTGGGTGGCTATCTTGCTAGCGAATAAGGCCTTGATTGCATTTATTTTAAGTAGCCTCAGCGTTGGCTCATTAATAGCCACAGTAGGCATAAGTATGTTTCCATTTATTCTGCCGTCATCCACTCATCCCAAATACAGTTTGATGGTATGGGATAGTTCATCGAGTCAAACGACTTTATTTATTATGCTCATTGCGACTGTAATTTTTCTTCCTATTGTTCTTGCATACACCGGATGGGTGTATCGGGTTCTACGTGGAAAGGTTAATGAAAAAACAATTAAAGAACAAATATCTTCATACTAAAACTAAGGAGAAAAAAATGTGGTATTTCTCTTGGATTCTTGGAACTGGACTCGCTTGTTCATTTGCCATATTAAATGCCATGTGGCTGGAGCTACGGGATGACTATAAAAAAACGTAAGAATCCAAATTAGGTCGGGTATTAAGGGAAAGGACGGAGTCATAAAATGCATATAAAAAAAGATATTGTCACCATTGGTGCAGGTCCAACTGGGTTAAGCCTTGCAGCGTCCCTTGCCCATACTTCTTTGCTAATAGTCTTAATAGATAAGTTACCTAATTGGATAGCAGTTTATTGACTAACGATTCGCTTGTGGCCCAGCTGCTCAGTCAGTGTAGCTTAAGGCTCGCTAATCAGGATTTATTGCCTTTTAAAGGGATTATTATGGATTATTTGGCCGGTAGGGCAAGCCCTATCACCTCGCTTATTGAGAAGGTTGGTTCATGTTTTTAAATGATGTATCTGAGCACTTAATATTAAATTACGAAGGGCAGTTTCCACGGTATACGAGCTACCCAACTGCCCCTCATTTTTCTACGGAAATTAACGCGGCAACTTATTCGCAGTGGCTTGGTGAGATCCCGGAGCAGGACACTTTGTCCTTATATGTTCATATTCCATTCTGCCAACAATTGTGTTGGTATTGCGGATGCTATACGAAAATTAATAACAAAAAAAACTCTATTGAAGAATATATTAAAGTATTGACGCAAGAAATCGCATTGGTTGCGAAACGATTATCCCCCCAGACCCCCTATGTCACTCATATTCATTTTGGTGGCGGCTCACCAACGATCTTACCCCCGCAGTTATTTTTGCATTTAATGAACACTCTTCGTGAAGCCTTTAATGTAGCTCCTCATGCAGAAATCGCGATAGAAGTCGACCCTCGTACAGTCAATGAAGAAAAAATAAACGCTTATGCTACCGCCCTCGTGAACCGAATCAGTATTGGTGCCCAAGATTTTAATCCCGAGGTGCAGTTGGCGATCAATCGAGTGCAACCATTCGAATTGGTTCAATCATGCGTCAATCTTTTTAAGCAGTACGGCATGAACAATATAAACCTTGATTTGATTTATGGATTACCCAAACAAACCAGATTAAGTATTAAAAATAATATAGAAGCTGTTACCTTATTAGATCCAGACAGGATCGCTTTTTTTGCCTACGCCCATGTCCATTGGATGAAAAAACACATGCAACTGATTCAGGAAAAGGATCTCCCCAATGCTGCGGAGCGAATAGAGATGTTTGCTTTGGCTTCCGAACTGTTAAAACAAAAAGGGTATGTACCTGTTGGGTTAGATCATTTTGCTAAACCCACAGACTCTATGGCACTCGCGTTAAGTGCAAAAAGCCTCAAAAGAAATTTTCAAGGATACAGTGTTGAGAGTGCCTCGCATTTGATTGGGCTGGGGACTTCATCCATCAGTCAGCTCCGCAATCGGTATGTGCAAAATACCTCGGAGCTAAGGCAATATAAAAACGATATTTTAAATCAGGTCTTACCCATTGTGCGCGGAATAGAAATTTCAGTAGAAGATCAATTAAGAAAATCGATTATTAACGATATTATGTGTTATCTGGAAGTGGATCTTAAAAAAAAATGTACTGAGTTTCATTATCCGCAGGATTATTTTGCTAATGAGCTTCGCTCGCTAGATCATTTAGTCAAAGATGGGCTGGTGCTAGTTAACAATGACGTCATTCAAGTCCACCCTAAAGCAAGACAGATAACCCGAGTGGTGAGCAGCTATTTTGATCGCTTTTTTAAAAGCGATGCGCAAAAACATTCAAGAATCACTTAAGATGAGTAATATAGAACCAAGTCTTAATCGATGTTTTTGAAAGGCTTAATGACTTTTTCTAATTCATTCATTTCTAGGTAATGCATCAAAATCGGACGCAGTCTAGCCTACACTGGCTATTGCCACAAAAGATTGGTTCTGCGAACTAAATTCTGTTTCCGGTAATATCAATGAGGTCAGACGCGATTGGTTTGATCCCATGATTATTAAAAGAAAATAGAATTCTCCTGTGATGATAACTGCTTAGAAGCTGATCATGGTAAATTAATCGATTGGACTCCATGGATTCCAGTGGTGAAAGCCATGTGACTTGTCAATATAATCGGGCCCAATGGCTTGTAGCACAAACTCAATAAGACTTAGCCATTCAATTTTTGCCGTCTCGGTGGAGGCTGGTCCTCCAGGTGTTGCGAATCATTTTGATATAACTCACTTTCTTTACGGACATAAGATGGCTCAAAAAATACTTGGGCTGAGCGTGGGAAAAAGGTCACCTTAGATTGTTCCGTAGCGAGAACAGCAACCTGATTAGATGAATCTTTAATGGTGGTGAGCATAAACTGGGCATCAGCGTAACGATCCAACTCCTGTGATTTGCTTGAACAAACTAATGAATGCTCGATGTTACTTTGCATTTCGCTCATTATACGTTGTTTTAATGATTTGCTTATTTCAACTTGGTTATGAACTTGAACTATAGAATCGTGTAATTTTTTTAGATTATCAAATAATGAGTCCAGCAATAAACCATTTCGAATGATTTTTTTATAATCATCATTTGCTTTAAAAATATCTTTTAGATTTTCATATAGATCAAGTAACCACTCTGCTAAAACCGCCGTAGGGAAATGTGATTGTTGTATATGATGACAAAAATGATAAACATTGAGGTTGTTACTATAATGTTTCCGATAATTAAATGCTTTGAGCTGGTCTTTTATTTCAGGGAGGTATTCTTTAATTTCGGCCATATTTTTAATGTAATTGTCGATAAACTCACTCACATTCCCCATTGGTTTTTTACAATTGGAATCAAGTACCACTACAATGCCAGCTAGTTTTGGGAAGTGCTCCTCTAATTCTTCCGAGCTGAGCTTTAAAAAATTAATTTCTCGGATAAGCTGGCGAAAGTCAGCTTCAATTATTAAATATCCTATATAAGTTTCCAGAGATATGCATAATTGATGAAAAGCATTTGGTTTTAAGGGGAGTTCACACTTATTGGCAAAAATATCCTTTAGCCCAATTTGGATAAATCTTTGTCGAGAGCTATCATTCATCGGATCGATTTGACAAAGCATATGAAATTTGTCGACAGCAAGCCCTATGAGATTAAAATAGTTCGTTATTTCAGGGTATTTTTGTTTTAATTGATTATTAACCGAATGCAATTGATGAAGTTCTTTCATAAAAACAAAATCGTTCGGTTTAGGATATTTATGTTCTTGATGCAGGAGTTCATAGAGAGCTATTAATTCATCTTTCTTTGCAAGGGATAATTGATTCCACCAGTTTAGCAAGCTGGCTTTCTCTAAAGCAGAATTCCACTGTTGCTGAAGTCCAACCTTAAGGGTATAAGGGGATGCAAATTCGAGTAACAGGTGATAAAGCTCGTCCTCTGTTTTAACATTTTTCCTTGATATTATTTCGGCAAGCTTTGGCTGAATGCTGATAATTTCGGCATAATCACGCCAATTCCCACCAAGAAGAACCTCAGTATTTGTGCGAAAATTTGACGGTCCTAGTTCCACCTCAACTCTATCAGTATAAAAAATTTGCGGAACCTCGTGCTGAAAATAAGGAACGTCCCATACCGTTCCTTCTTTCACCTTGATATCAGTTTGATCCCCATCATGGTTTAGTCCGTTTGTTCCTCCGGTTAAATGAATAATCTCAGCAATTTCAGAATGTAAAAAAATAAAATGAATGTATTTACCACCATAAGCCAGTACTGTTGCTAATCCCATTCCTTTATCGTATTCAAAGGTGCTCAAATATCCTGAATCTATATATCCACCTTGATGATTAGGCAATAAATTCAAATGGGTAGCTGGATTTACGCTATATTTTTCAAAATGTTTTGGACAAATAGAGGTTAAATTATCTGTTCTAATAAATAACTTACGAGGAGGAGGACGATTAGTTTCTTTTTCAAATTGACTAAACACAACGACACCATATCGTGAAACGACATTATTATAACCACACAATTAATATTGGTCAATTTGATTCAATATTGATCCTTGTGTGTAAATTAATGTACTGTTATCCGCACAAGAATAGGAGAGAGAATCAATCAGCAAGTAACCCTTTAATCAATCTGATAACCGCGATAAATCCAATTGATTAAAGGCTATGTTCCTATTGAGCATGGGGCAGAACTTTGTGATGAATTTTTTATCTCGCCATTTTCCTCTATTCGAAACTTAATGCGCTCTTACCCTGGTCGGAGAATTTATTCTAAGGTGAGGTTTGACACTGCATTGATAATTTCAATACAATGTAATGCATAATATTTGTTTCATTTGTTTAATATGAGTGGCAAAGGGTTATCTTATTGGCAGCAAGCTTGGGATAATGCAGGATTCCTTAAAGATTATCAGAATGCTGATTATTTGTTGCAACGTTATGCACGACTATCGTTTACTTCTTATGGCAAGGAGGTAGCCAATTTTTATTTTGGTGAATCAAGAAGTATTTTTACTCCAACTATTAATTCTAAAAACAGTCGCTCTACTCCGAAAAGACAACAAATGAGTAGTGTTATTGAGGATTTACAAGGCATCCTTAAGGGGCGTCCTATTTATAAAGATGGTGATTTGCATAACATACTTCGAGTATTTGCCGAAAAGACGAATCATGATTACACGCCATCTTTTACTATTGTAGAAAAACCATCCTTTTTTGCACATTTTATTTTCTTGGAATTTTTCTTTTCGTTTTTGAAGCGATGTTTTGGGGGAGAACACCTTGAAGAAAAAGAAAATAGTTTCTCACAGAAAAATTAAAAATCATTCACGCTGAGTCCTGGGAAACTGTTTTCAGAGGGTTTTAAATTCAAAAGGTCAGTTCTGCCATTTTGTGTACAGAATTATAGACATAAACTATACCCAATCAGGAATAAGATTTGTACGGCAGTCACGGTGAGTCCGTTTTGTATCATTGCTTTGATATTCTCGCTCCCAGCAAAACCCATTGCGGCAAACATATTCGCACCAGGATAGGCATAATTCGTAACACGGGTGGCGAAGATCATCGCTAAAGCGAATGTGATCATGGGCAATTGCATCTGAAGCACACTCGGAAAAAAAAGCTGATGCAGCATTTTAATGGTTGCTTCAGCAGCGCCAGGCATGCCAAAAGCCCCAGTGAAACCAATTAGCATTGTTAATACTGGTTTTCCACCTAAATGAATTAATGGGGTTAATAGTTCGGTTAATGCACTAAATCCCCCCGCCTGATGAATCAAAACCATAAACGGATCAAATAAAATAAACAAAAAGAAGAGATTCAGGCTTTTTTGCATCCCGGTAATTAACAATTTAAAAATTTGATTTAAGCTCAATTTGCTTGTCAATCCAGTAATCAGGGCTAGAAATAACATGACAAAAATAACGTAGGCAGTTTTTGCTTGAGTCAATAAGCCATACACAACACATCCTATAAAGGAGATCAAAAAAAGCAAAGTGGTGCGTTTTTGTTGTTTATTGGGGGTAAATGGTTCTGAGGTGTCCTCTTCTTCGCAAGATTCATTCGCATACTGTCGTTGCAATCGATTAGCCATAACCCAGGTAGTAATTAAAGTAATTATGGCGATGGGAAGTGATGCATAAAGAAGTACAGACTCATAGTTGAGCCCTGTAATGCCCAGTAAAGCCACTACTGGAGGGGCAAAAGGCCCAATAATTAACGCTTCTTCAGCTGAAGCCTGCATTAATACAGCCAAACTGGGGCGTGATAATCCAACTGAGCCTGCAATAGGACGTAAACTGGGAGCTAAAATAGCTAATCCTCCTGCCAAGGTGCCAAGTAAGCCTACAATGATAAAAGAGGAAAGCACTATGCCAATTTTAGCCCGTCGCTGAGTATTGATTCCAACCCCATAAACAATTTGGTGCACCAAAGTATGACTGACTTGAGTATGCGTTAAGATCTCGCCCAGGCCATGGCCTAGCATGATAATAAAACCAACTAACGCCATGAATGATCCTAAGGCACCAGCCAGGGAATTTCCGATAGCAATGGGGCTACTCAGATTCCACAAATAGCCCAATCCCACACAGAGTGCCGTTGCGATTAAAGGATTAACATTGCGAAATAACATCACAACATAAAGGACAATAATGGATAAACTGGCCAACTGAATATAAAAAGACATTAACGGATCACTCCAATCTTATTAAATCCTTGGTTAATCCCTTCAATTCCCAAACCTGGTTTATCTGACAAAATAATTTTATTACCACGGCGTTGTGCCCCGCCTACAATATAATTGTCACGAATCAGATAAATAGGATCAAGGTCCGCATAGGAGATATCCGGTTTACTTAAAGCAAAACTCGTTATCGCGGCAACGCCAATGGGGGATTCCAGCATACATCCGACCATTATTTTCATTTGTGCCGTTTTTGCAATAGTGTAAATCGCTTGGGCATTCTCAATACCTCCCGATTTCATCAACTTAATATTGATGCCATCACAGGCATTCATTTTTGCAATATTCAGTGTATCTTCGGGGGAAAAACAAGCCTCGTCGGCAATGATAAGGCAATCAACTTGTTCGCTAAGGGTTTTTAGGTGAACAAGATCCTGGGCATTAATTGGTTGTTCTATCAAAGGGATATTCAAACGCTGCTGTTTCAATGAGTCAATAACCTTTATGGCATCTTCATAAGACCATCCCTGATTGGCATCGACAAGTAATGTGATCGAGTCGCCTACAGCCTGTCGAATAGCATGGACACGTCGGATGTCTTCGATTGGATTTAATCCTAATTTTATTTTTATAGTTTGGTGCCCTTGATTGACCAGGTCAATCGCATCATGCACCATCGCGTCAACCTCTTTAACGCTTATAGTAATGCATGAGTTAATGCTGTTCGTATTACCCCCCAGCAATTTATAAAGGGGTAAGCCGCAAGATTGAGCAAACAAATCATGCAAGGCAATGTCAATGGCCGCCTTTGCAGAGGTATTCCCTAGGATGGCCTGTTGATTCATTTGAAGTAATAAATTCAATTCAGAAATACTTCGTCCAATTAACTGCGGAGCCAGGATGCTTTTAATTGCATTAATAATTGATTCCGTACTGTCTCCAGTGATGGCAGGAGTTGACGCGGCTGAACCATAACCCAGATTGCCACTATCGGTTTTAATGATTACCACCACATCCTCAACACATTCGGTACGTCTTACGGCCGTGATAAATGGGCGTATTAATGGAATAGTCAATTGCGCAATCTGAATCTCCGTAATGTTCATCAAAGCACCTTTGAAACGGATATTTTTTAATTGAAATGATGGAACAATATACCTCATTTTTTTAAATTCAACCAAATACGCTGGAGTTTGAGAGGGGCAGTAAATGCCAGGGATCACTTTTTATTGTGGTTGAAGAGTCAATGTTCTATCGTTGATAAGTTGTTCATCTAATAAAACCAATTATGGAATGAGCGTGATGGGGAAATTAAAGAATAAAATTGTCTTAATTACAGGCAGCACCAAATCAATTGGTCTTGCAATTGCTGAGCTATTTTGTAAGAAAGGTGCCACAGTCATTGTCACCGGCAGACTAGCAACCACGGAGGGAGAGAAATTTGCCCAATCAATAGGGGCAAGCGATTATCTAACCCTGGATGTTTGTTCTGAACAAAATTGGCAAGAGGTTGCAACTTATGTTGGAAAAAAATATCACAGGCTTGATGTTTTAGTGAATAATGCCGGTATCGATTCTGCTCCCAAATCGGATAAATCCCAAGATATAGAAAATTGCTCTCTTGACGATTGGCGAATGGTGCATGCGGTTAACTTGGACGGAACATTTCTTGGGTGTAAGACGCTGATGCCACTTTTGAAAAAAAGCGCCAATGCGTCAATTATCAATATGGGGTCTCGGTCGGGTCTGGTAGGAATTCCTTCTCATCTTGCTTACGCATCGAGTAAGGCTGCCATCTTGAATCTTACAAGAACGGTAGCCATGCATTGTGCCAAAATGGAGTACACGATTCGCTGCAATGTCATTGTTCCTGCAGCCATTTTGACTGAAATGTGGGACTCTGAATTTGGCCAGGATGAAGAACGTCCTCGACGTCTTGAGGAATACACCAATACCATTCCATTAAAGCGTATGGGGAAAGCAAGTGAAGTCGCCCAACTTGCTGTTTTTTTAGCATCTGATGATTCTTTGTTTATCACCGGCTCCCAATATAATATTGATGGTGGCATTATGGCAGGTAGTGGTTCCTATGGGTCAAATAAAAACAGTTCAAAGAATCGGTTTTTTGGCTTGCCCATTACAGCAGATAAGGCAGAAGATGAAACTCCTCGCGCAAAACCTGTTCATTTACAGATAAGTGCGGGAATCAGCCGTCTTTAGGGTGAAGTCCTTGGATTTTGGATTAGCAATATTGATGCTTTAGTCATAATAAAAAACTATTAAATTCAAAATCCAAGGCTTGTTCTTGTATGTTTCGGTTTCTCTCTAATGAGTTTTCTTTTTTGAAATTATATTTAATATGATTTAATATTTTGCGCAGAAAGGCTAATTTATATCTTTTCTGCAAAAAATAATTGTATTCCATGGAGAGAGTGTATTATGTTTTCACGAATGATTTCATCAGGGTTGTCGTCAATTAGTTCTTTATTTTCAGAAACCAAGCAGGAAGAAAAATCACAATTTCAATATGAACTCAATGATGAGGAACAGAAACAGCTAAGACATTCAGAAGATAAACCTAAAGTTGTTGCGCTTTATGATGAACATGATGGGGCAGTGAACGCCGATTTGGCAATTCAGCACTTTGAAAAAGATGGATTAGACGTTGTCAGAGTTTCTCCAGAAGAGGGATTAAGTCACCCTACTTTTACAAGCACTACTATTGACGGGATTTATTTGCCAGGTGGTTCCGATATTCCTGTCGAGGATGACAGTGATCCACGTAAAAAGTTTGAAGGCCAACTAACCCAACTTGCACGCACTAAAGACATTCCTCTCATTGGTATATGTCGCGGTGAACAAGCTATTGGGTATCATAACCGTTTGGCGGTGGAGGATTTGCCCGACTATGAGCAGCATTATGGCGGCGCGAATAACGGAAGTAATCCGGATTCAAATAATACCGTTGTTGTAGAAAAAGGAAGTCAATTGTTTGCCGCATTACAAAATGAATTTAAGGAAAATAATGATGGGCCCCTGGAGTATCCTGTGACATGCCTTCATCATCAACATATACCCGATAATCCAAGTCCTACTGAGATACAGGTCACAGGCCGCAATAAATTTGATAATACAATTGAGAGCATTGAGATAAAAACGGGTAAATATTTTACATTTGGTGTACAACATCATCCCGAAGTGCTTATCAGTTCTTGTGAGGATAAGCGAAAGGAAAAAATTATCCAGGTAGAAAAAGAAGCTGAAGAAGCCCGCTTTAGTGCGAACTTTTTTGATCCCGACACTGCGGTTTATGCAGAACATCGATATTCTCAAAAACTGAGAGAAGCGCATTCGCAATCAAGAGATGAACGAGCCGCCAGGGCAGAGATGGGTTTTTTTACAAAACAAGTTAAAAAACGCTTTCTTGAACACAGTTCACAACAAAAAGAAACACAGCCTAGTGGTGTAGATACCCCTGAGCATTCTAATGTATTTGAGTTCTGGTGCTAAAGTCATTCTAAGCTTCTAGCTCTTATGCCAGGGAAGGCAAAGAGCGGATAGAGAATAGTACCGCCCGATTCGTCATTAATTTTGATTAAAATTCCGTTGCTTAATCAAAACTCCTCCTCTATTGGTTTTTCCATCTTCAGGTACCGCCCAGAGAGTGCCTATCTTGTTTTGAGCCCATGCGAAGAACAAGCCTATATAAAATTTATAAGCCTATAATAAAAATTATATGTGCTAATAATGGTTGGTTAAGCTAATGAGAATACAATTTGGATATTCAATGACACTGTTTCGCTCATTGTCTAAATTTAAATTGAGGTACACTATCATGTTTCAAAAATTTTCTGAATTTTTATCGGATTTCAGGGCTCTTAACAAAGCAAAAAGCAGCAGCGAACAGACGCCAAAATTTGAATTCGCTTTAGATAGGGATGAAAAAGAACAACTAAAGCAATCGAAAGAAAAGCCAAAAATTGTCACCCTTTATGATCCATTAGGGGGGACTACCTATTGTGACATGACGATTGAGTATTTTAAAACTAAAGAGCTTGACGTGATTCCGGTTACACCCCAGGAAGGGTTAAGTCATCCCGTTTTTAGCGGTAAAATCAATGGCATCTATTTACCCGGGGGCCCAAATGTTCCAGTACATGATCCCAGTGATCCGCGTAAAAGGCTTGAAGGGGAACTTACAGAACTAGCCCAAAAACGGGATATTCCTCTTTTAGGCATATGTCGGGGACAACAAACAGTCGCACACCATCATGGATATACTGTCACAGACATCCCAAGCTATGATAGGCATTATGAGCATTCTTATGAAATATATGAAAAAACTCAAGATCCTAACCTCAACAACAGAGTGGTCGTTGAAGAGGGAAGTCAATTATATAATGCGTTACACTATAAGCTGAGGCCCAAGGATAGAAGTACTATAGAATATAACGTTACTTGTCTGCATCATCAACATGTAGAAGAAAGTCAGGATAATCCCAGTCTTCTTGTATCAGGACGTGGTAAATTTGATAGATCAGTTGAAAGTCTTGAAAAAAGGACCGGGAAATATTATACCTTGGGCTTACAACATCATCCTGAATCGGTAATCACCCTATGTAAAGACGCAAGAGAAGAAAAAATTAAAGAGGTAGAAAAAAAAGCTGAAGAAGCCCGATTTACTTCGAATTTTTTCGAGCCAGATGCGGCGATTATTGCAGAGCACCAATATAGTCAAAAACTCAGAGAAGTGCATTTAAAATCAAAAGATGAAAAGGCAGCAAGAGCGGAGCTGGGCTTTTTTTCAAAACAAGTGAAACATCACTTTCTTGATGATGCTCCGAAAAAAGAACAAGCACAAGAACCCAGTCATTATTTTCCTTGTGCTTTCTAATGTTCAATTTATAGTTTATTTCCTGCACCAAGGAAGGTGGCAGGGGAGCTTGGTCTCCATGGAATTTCCTTTGCTTGTTCCATCTTCGGGTACCGCCTAGAGAGTGCCTATCTTGTTTTGAGCCCATGCAAAGAACAAGCCTCAATAAAATTTATAAACCTATAATAAAAATTATATGTACTAATAATGGTTAGTTAAGCTAATAAGAATACAATTTAGATATTCAATGATCCTGTTTCGCTCATTGTCTAAATTTAAATTGAGGTACACTATCATGTTTCAAAAACTTTCTGAATTTTTATCGGGTATCAGAGCTCTTAACAATGCACGAAGTATCAGCGAAGAAAAACCAAAATTTGAATATTCTCTAGACAAGGAAAAAAAAGAGCAATTAAAGCAAGCGGACGAAAAGCCAAAAGTTATCGCACTTTATGATAAATCAGGCGGTACTACCTATTGCGACCTTACGATTGAGTATTTGCAAAAAAAAGGGCTTGAAGTGGTTCCGGTTACCCCCGAGGATGGCTTAAATCATCCCGTTTTTAGCGGTAAGGTCAATGGCATCTATTTACCCGGGGGGCCCAATGTTCCAGTACATGATCCCAATGATCCGCGTATGAGACTTGAAGGTGAACTTGCTGAATTAGCCCAAAAACGGGACATTCCTCTTTTAGGTATATGTCGGGGACAACAAACAGTTGGACATCATCATGGTTATAAAATAGCAGATATCCCTGAAGATGCTCAGGAGCACCAACCCCATTATGAGCATTTTGAAACAGTATACAATGAAACCCAAGATGCTACCTATAATAGTAGAGTGGTCGTTGGAGAAGGAAGTCAATTGTATAATGCATTACACTATAAGCTGAAGCCTAAGGATAGAGGTAGTATAGAATATAACGTCACTTGTCTGCATCATCAACATGTAGAAGAAAGTCTGGACAATACCAGTCTTCTCATATCAGGACGTGGTAAATTTGATAGATTAGTTGAAAGTGTTGAAAAGAGGACCGGGAGATATTATACCGTGGGCTTACAACATCATCCTGAAGCGGTTATCAGTGCGTGTGAAGAGGCACGACAAGAAAAACTGAAAGCGATAAAAGAACAAGCATTCCAAGCTCAACTTGATGTAAATCATTTTTCAGATCCCGAAATTGCATACATGATGGAGCTTAAATATGCGCAACGACTGAAAGACGCTGCTCTTTTAAAATCAAGAGATGAGAAAGCAGCAAGAGCGGAGCTGGGCTTTTTTTCAAAACAAGTGAAACATCACTATCTTGATGATGCTCCCAAAAAAGAACAATCACAAGATCTCCGGGATTATTTGCTTTGGACTTCCTAATGTTCAATTTATAGTCTATTTCCTGCACCAGGGAAGGTGGCAGGGGATCTTTGCCTCCATAGAGCTTCCTCTATTGCCGCCGAATCTAAACCTAAAACCAAAATATCTGATTACCGTACTCGCGAATTTAAACAGGTTATTTCAACACCACTTTGTCTAAACATCCACTTGTCTACCAATTTCCACAACTGCATCAGGAGAAAGCTGAAAATATTCACTTTCATGTAATGCATTACGCTGCATAAAGGCGTAGAGCTTACCTACCCATGTTGGCAATCTATTTCTTCCTTTCTCACGGGAGATAATTTTTGCATGTCCCACATAGTAGATAATGTTATTAAGGTCCAGATCATTTTTGCTCATGACTTGTCGCATCACTCTGGGTACGTTAGGACGCTCCATAAATCCATAGGAGGCAACAATTCGCCAGACATTAGGATAAATTTTCTTTAAGGTGATTCGTTCGGTGCTTTTTACCCAAGGAATTGACCTGGTGTCTATCCTTAAAATAAAAACCTTTTTCTGCAAAGCACGATTTTGTCTGACATGCCAGATCAATGCCGAAGGCGCATCTTCGGATGTCCGGGTTAGGAAAACAGCGGTCCCTGGCACGCGGGCAATTTGTTCTTCTGCGATATGCTTCATAAAGGTTTTGATAGGAACTACTGCTTCACCCAGCCGTTGCGACACCGCTTTTGTTCCTGAATGCCAAATGAGCATAATCCCATATACAAAAATAGCGAAAATAACCGGCACATAGCCACCTTCCATAAACTTTGATAAATTCGCAGCGAAAAATGCGCTATCAATTATTAAAAAGATACCGATAATTATTCCTGTTCTCAGAATACTCCAATTCCATACTTCACGAAAAGCGATGAACAGCAGCGTAGATGTCGCAAGCATTGTTGCGGATACCGCTACGCCATAAGCTGCCGCCAGATTATCTGACTTTTTAAACGCTATAATCAGACCAACGGTTGCGATCATAAGCAACCAGTTTGCAACGCCAATATAGATCTGTCCATATCCTTCAGAGGAGGTTTGGGTGATGCGTAATCTTGGCAGCCATCCCAACTGGATCGCTTGACGAGTCATAGAAAATGTACCGCTAATGATGGATTGACTGGCAATAATGGTGGCAATCGTTGCTAATATCACAAGGGGTATCATCGCGATGGGGGGACATAGGCGATAGAAAATATTATCGGATAATGGTACCCCTTCTAACACCAATGCCGCTTGCCCCGCATAATTAAGCACAAGACTTGGAAATACAAGTCCCAACCATGCAAGACGAATGGGTGTCGCTCCAAAGTGTCCCATGTCTGCATAGAGGGCTTCCGCTCCGGTAACACATAAAAATACGCCACCTAATACTAGAAATCCTTTGAGACCATGGGAAAGCAGATAGTCAAGACCGTAAGAGGGATTAAGTGCTTTCAGTACTGAAGGATGCTGAATAATACCCCATAATCCTAAAATACCCAGAGTGAGGAACCATGTTCCCATCACTGGTCCAAAGATTTTGCCAATCTTCGCTGTTCCTTTGAACTGAATGGCGAAAAGCGCAATGAGAATGGCAATGGATAATGGAACAACATAAGGAGTAAAGGAAGGTGTAATTATATTTAAACCTTCTAATGCGGAAAGGACCGAGATTGCTGGAGTAATGGCACCATCACCATAAATAAGCGCCGCCCCAAATAATCCCACCGCAATAATTATGGGCCTGGTATGGAGCTTTACACCCAGCAATGACATTAATGCTAAAATGCCTCCTTCGCCATCGTTATCAATACGCATGGCAAAATAGACATATTTAATTGTGGTCACCATGATTAGTGTCCATACAATGAGCGAAAGAGAGCCTAGTATTGCATTGGTGTCGAGCGTACCCCCCATGAGGGCTAACACGGTTTTGAAGGTATAAAGCGGACTTGTGCCAATATCGCCAAAAACAATTCCCAAGGCTGAAAAGCTCAATAACGCTAAACTGGAATTTGAAACGGATTTTCTCATCATTTATGATCTATCCTAAGAGATTTTTCTATCCCGCATCAATGCGAATATTAATAAACTGCCAGGGGTCACTTTGATCCATATATTGATTATCTGAATGGTCTCTATCTTTTAGAGGCGTCCAATCGGTATAATAACCACCGACTTTTCCAAGATAAGGGCGGGCTATACTCAGAATATATTCATGGTCCATATCATCGGGTTCTATAATTCCACGTTCTGGATTTTTAATAGCCCAAATCACACCCGATAAAACTCCAGCTGCAACTTGTAAGCTTGTCGCACTATTATGGCTGACTATTTCTCTCGCTTCATGTATGGATAGATGAGAGCCATACCAATAAGCTCCGTTTTTATTTCCCATTAATAAAACCCCGAGTTCATCGGTACCATCAACAATTTCGTTTAACATAATTCGTTTTTCTGTTTGCGGTTTGTATTTTCTTTGCACGAGCTCTTTTAGAGACAACACCGCATCAGGACAGGGCTGATAAGCATAATGAACAGTTGGCCTGTAATACACTTTACTGTCTTTTTCTAGGGTTAAATATTCGGCGATTGATAAAGACTCAGCATGAGTAATTAAATAACCATGAATGGGGCCAGAGTTAGGGGTCCAAGTACGCACTTGAGTCTCTGCTCCTGGCTGACTAAGATATATGCCACACTTCGAGCCAAAGTGGTGATGATTGGCATCATGAGGCCAATGACGTTCATGGCTGCCCCAGCCTAGTTCAGCAGGTCGAAGCGCTTCAGAGATTAAACCCTCGACTGACCAGGTATTTATAAATTCATCCGTTTTTTTTGTTTGAGAGGAAATTTGCGTATCATGTTCCGAAATATGAATCGTTTTGATCTCAAGATCATGGGCTAATTGAGCCCATTCCACAGATTTTTGTGGTCGATCGCCATTCCACTTATTGTCTTTCGCTAAATTCCATAAGGCTTGTTTCAGAAAGTGAGATACCAATCCAGGATTCGCTCCATGGGTTAAAACAGCGGTAGGTCCTTTCTTTTTATGCTGTAAGGTCGCATCACGTAAAGCATAATTAGAGAGTAGAGGATTATTTTCGTTATGCCTTTCTGCCCAAGGTTCAGCGGCAGCATCCAAATAGAGTATTTTATTTGCCTGGCAATATTTGATTAAATCAATAGTGGAAACTCCGACGGATAGATTTAACAAAAAATCACCAGGTTTGAGGATAGAGGATAAAAGTTCTCGGTAATTATTTTCTTTAACCGCACGTTCATCGAATGTGACGCGAAAATGGTTCGCTACATCGGCACCAAAAGTATGTTTTGATAGGATGTGGATTTGAGATGGGTCTAATTTAATGCATTGAAATAAAAGCGGTAATATGGCTTGGCCAATACTTCCAAACCCAAGAATTAGAATTTTATTATTAAATACTATTTGAGTTGCTGATTTATCCATAATTCCCCCAAATAGAGTGATCTATTTTTAGTTAGTAGAGGTACAAATTTCAAAGCATTTCATTGAGCTACCTCATTTTAATTTTAAGTATAGCTCACAAAGATAATCTCATTCTAAATTTTAATTGAATACGATTAGCGGCTGAAATACTCCATTGTGTGAAACCGTAATTTTTCGCAGTTTCTTATTTTTTATAAATACAATGAGTTAATTTACAGTCTTCTCCTATCTATATTATATTTGATGAAGCGCTTTTTACGACAGAACCAAATCGAGTAGCAAAGAACTTAACGCACTGCATACAAAGGGATTTAACAGATGAAAAATTATGAAATGTATATTGATGGAAAATTTACTTCTGCCAAAAGCGGAGCTACTCGCGATATTATTGATCCCGGTAATGGCCAATTGCTTGCAACAGTTCCAGAAAGTGGCAAGGAAGATGTTGTGCTCGCAATCAAAGCGGCGCGTAAGGCCTTCGATAACGGTGGGTGGAAAAATACCTTAGCGCTTGAACGAAGCAAACTGCTATTCAAGATTGCCGATTTGATTCGTGTCAATGCAAAAAGGTTAGCCGAGCTGGAAACACGAAACTGCGGAAAACCTTTGGCCGAAGCTGAGTATGATGTAACCGATGCAGCCAATTGTTTTGAATTTTACGCGGGACTCGCTACTAAAATTCATGGTGAAACAATGTCGGTTCCAGCGAATTCATTCAGTTATGTGGTACGGGAGCCTATCGGGGTGTGTGGGCAAATCATTCCCTGGAATTTCCCTCTACTGATGGCCGCTTGGAAGCTTGCCCCAGCACTGGCAGCAGGCAATACCGTAATATTAAAGCCATCAGAACTGACACCAATCACTGCGCTTGAGTTATTTAAGCTGATTGATCAATGTGGATTTCCAGCAGGCGTTGTGAATCTCATTACTGGTCCTGGTGCGCAAGTAGGTGAAGAATTAGCCATGAATTCGATGGTGGATAAAGTGGCATTCACCGGGGGAACTGTAACCGGCAAAAAAATAATGCAAGCTGCCACGGGAAATCTGAAGCGAATAACATTAGAGCTTGGAGGAAAAAATCCCAATATCGTCTTTGCAGACTGCGATCTTGAGATGGCAATTGACGGGGCTCTTTTTGGGGCTTTTGCTAATCAAGGTGAGGTATGCTCTGCGGGTTCCCGCTTGCTTGTTGAGCGTTCCATTCACAAAAAAATCTTAGATGGGATGTTGAAAAAAATTCCCAATATCAAGCTGGGGCATGGTTTAGATGATGGGGTGAAAATGGGGCCACTGGTTTCCAGTGCTCACCGCGAAAAGGTAGAACAGTACATCAAGATAGGAATTGATGAAGGCGCAAAATTGATTTGTGGCGGCAAACGTCCTAGCGGCGAGGCTTTTGCAAAAGGAAATTTTCTTGAGCCAACTATTTTTGATGAGGTGACACCCGCCATGCGCATCGCTCGAGAGGAAATTTTTGGTCCAGTACTTGCAGTCATCCCTTTTGATACGGAAGAGGAAGCCATTCAAATTGCAAACGATACCGAGTATGGTTTAGCAGCAGCTGTGTGGACTAAGGATCTTACTCGTGCTCATCGCGTGACCTCTCAAATTCGTGCTGGCATTCTTTGGGTTAATCACTACCATCCAACGCATAATGAAATGCCCTGGGGTGGATACAAACAAAGTGGAGCAGGTCGCGAGTTAGGTCTATATGGAATCGAAAGCTATCTTGAAGTCAAGCAGGTGAATATTAATCTAGAGGATGCACCAATTGGGTGGTACTAATGAATCAAATTAATATTAAAACACAAATACCAGGACCAAAATCTCAAGTGTTGATGGAACAACGTCATAGACATGTTGCTCGAGGTCCATTTCATGCGACTCCCATCTTTGTGGAACGAGCAAAAGGCTCGTTTGTAGAAGATGTAGATGGTAATGTATTTCTGGATTTCTCATCGGGAATCGGTGTGGTGAATACAGGACACTGTCCCGATACGGTGGTCAATGCACTCAAGGCACAGGCTGATAAATTCATGCACACGAGTTTTAATATTCTTCCTTATGAAGGCTATATTAAGGTGTGTGAAAAATTAAACTATCACACTCCGGGGAATTTTGAAAAAAAATCAATCCTGTTGAATTCAGGTGCTGAAGCGGTAGAAAATGCGATTAAAGTGGCGCGTGCCTATACCGGAAAGCAAGCAGTGATTTGTTTTGATCATGCTTATCATGGCCGTACTTACATGGCGATGGCACTTACCGCAAAGAATAAACCCTACAAGCATGGATTTGGTCCATTTCTTTCAGAAATTCATCGGGCACCCATTCCTTATGAGTATCGTTGGCCGGGAACAAATTGTGTCGAAGAGTGTTTTCATGATTTTGCTGAGCTCGTTAATTTTCGAGTGGGTGTTGAAAATGTTGCGGCAGTGATTTTAGAGCCCGTGTTAGGTGAGGGGGGATTCATACAATTTCCAGCCCTTTTTTTACAAAAACTTCGAGAGTTTTGTACGGCGAACAACATGGTGTTCATTGCCGATGAAATTCAATCAGGTTTCGGACGTACTGGCAACCTATTTGCGATGCAGACTATGGGCGTGGATCCTGATCTTACTGTTTCAGCAAAAGGACTAGGGGGGGGGACGGTGCTTGCTGCGGTAACCGGCAAAGCGGAAATGATGGATGCTGCAATGGTCGGTGGGTTGGGCGGAACCTTTGGAGGAAATCCACTGAGTTGTGCGGCCGCTCTAGAAGTATTCAAAATCTTTGAGGAAGGAGCGCTTTTGAAACATGTCGCTACTCTTTCAAAAGTACTTCACACTCAGCTTTCTGGATTTAAGGAAAATTATGAACTAGTCGGTGATTTTCGTGGTTTGGGTGTTATGCAAGCCATTGAACTTGTGGAAGATAAAACCACTAAAGAACCAAATAAAGCAGCAGCAGACCGATTAACACGATTTTGTTTGGAACATGGGCTGGTAGTGCTTAGCTGTGGAGGATATGGAAATGTAATTCGTCTCCTCATGCCGCTTTCTACTGATGTAAACGATTTGGAAATTGGACTTTCTATCATTGAAAAAGGACTTAAGACATTATAAAGACAGTGAAGGTTTTTATTATGATGGTTTTTGCAATAAAATGACTTTCCCCAAAGGAAAAAAAAGGGGGGGAGGGCGGTTCGATTTGCAAATGTTTTTGGACCTGAAGATGAAGTTCTGCCTTAACACTTAGGTTTATGTTCCTCTGTATCAGAGTTTGCGTCTTTATGTAACTCTTTACTTGTTTGAGAAATGTGCAAGCCATCGGTAAAATCCAAATAGCTCGCAATGATGCGAGCAACATCTTTAGGCAACGCATTTCCCTTAAACATTCCCACAAGCGCATGTTGCGTCAAATTATTGAGTTTCTCTTCTTCTTTATGTAGAAAATCTTTCATTTCCGGGCTAGTTGCTAAATCAATTGGTTTTGAGGTGTAGCCTTGGCTAAAATCCCTATCTTGACTAGAGGGGTGAATGTAGAAAGGGAGCTTAAGCAATGCCCGCTTTTGTAGTTTAGATAGGTTTTTAAAGAGACTTTTAATTTCCTCTACATTACCTTCTTCGATTGATTTAATATAACCTTCGATAGTTGATTTCTTCAGCTTCAATGGTTCGATAAATATTGGCTGGCTTATAAGTTCTCCCTTAGAATATTTATAAGTACATTCATCTGCAAAATATCGGCCACCATTAAAACGAATAATTTCATTAACTGATTTTGGAATTTCAATTACCGGCCTGCTATCAGGTAATAATAAAGATTTTTCACAAAAACCATTCTTCTTAATATAAAGCCCGATATCCCAAATAGTAGACTGACTAATTTTGAGAGACATCACCCAAGAATGCGAGCTATTCATTTTTCCAAGGGAAAAAATGAATGTTCCAATTGGCTTAGATGTCAGCGCTTTTTCAATTTGCTGTTCATTAAGATCCAATTGTTTCCACGTCATCGACATCAAAGAAGAGCCCCGCAGACAGTCCATTCCTTTCACTGCTTCAATTTGATTTAAAGGAATCCAATTTCTCTCCCTGGTAAGTCGTAGCACCATTGTTTTAAGATCTTGAAAATTGCCCGGGTGACTTTGCAGGGTAAGCGTATGCTCATCAGCTGGATTTTGGGTGACTAACAAATGGAGCACCTTAATATCTGAAGATTTTCCTCTTATCACCATACTCAATGCAGCGACGGCATCTTGTTGACTACTGGGACGCAATAAAAAGGTTCCAAAGGGCATATTGAGGAGACGCTTTTCAGCTTCTTTGCGGTCAATATTATAATAACATGCGGGGCTGTCAGATTGATATTTTTCTCGCACCAAAGGTACCCAATGTGTTTGATTTGAATAATATCAGTATATTTTATAATCTTATTTTAATCAATTTGTTCATTTATAAATGTTCAGCAAGGCACAATTGATAAGCAAAACATATTTAATCTTCATCATTATTTGACATGGCTTAGAGACGGTCTTTAAAACAAGCCGAATTTTCCAAAATAGGCCTCTTGTTTTTAAGTCCTCTAATATAATGAGAGCAATATACTATGCATTTTGAGGGATTTGAGGGTTAACATCTGTAAAAGGAAAAGCATTTATTTCCAGATTAAGTTGGCCATGTGCTTGAATCATAATTTTGTCGAACTCACGTAAAAAAAGTTTTCCTTCTTCCCTGTAGTTTTCGTGTAACTCCTGTTGTCCTTGGGTAAGTATTGTTGAAATTTGCCCTAAATCATTGCCGTGACCAGCCTCATCGAGTTCATTTAATTTCAAATAAATGTGGTGGGCTAATTCTGATTTTTTGGCTGAAAAAAATGGAGGAAGAGTAATTACATTAGATAAGAGCTTATGAACAGCATCCCAAAACTTGATGCGCAAAGAGTACGCTTCAAATTTCTTTGCAATATCGCTCGCTACACTTTTTTCAGAAAAGCCTGGAGCATTTAACTGATTTAACGATTTTAAAAGTTCGGGCAGGGTATATGCATCTAAATTATACAAGAACTCTTTATCATCAGAAGATTGCAGGTGTAATGACAAGCTACTGACTTTAGATTTAGCTGCTTTCATTTTTTCCATATAACTTAAGTAAGGATCATCTTTGATTGCATTCAGTTCTGATTTGAGCTTTGTAATATACTCTTGTTGTTCCGGATGAAGTGTAAGATTATTGTCTAAATGAGCTGCAAGCAAATCACTGACCTCATCAATATATTGAAATGAGTGACAGACTTTACTTAACTGACGATATAAATAAGATTCTTGCTGATCGTTTTTTTTTAAAAAATGAACAGCCTTTCTTAGTTCATTTTTTAAAATCGGCGTTGCACGTTTGTCATCCATATTGGCAGTTTTATCCAAACATTTCTGTAGACGGTCTAGGGCAAATTTGATGGGTGCTGAATTAGTTTCCTTGAGATGTTTTTCATAATTAGTGACTGAAATTATTGCTTGCTCAAGAAAAGAACGTTCATCATCGACTAAAGTCGCACCCAAAGGACGACGAAAATAGACGGTTACTTTTCTTGGTTGAGGTAAAGGGCCAGGCTCTTCAATATGATTAATTTTGCAAAATTTTTGGTAAAACTCATCGTGTTCCTCACTCAATCGGTTTAATTCCATACGTACTTCTATTTCATCAATACTCTTTCCTTCATAGAACCATTGATAGAGCTTAGGATACAATCTCTGAAACAATTCTCCATGTTCCTGATTCACAAATAAACGATGATCCTGACTATAATGCTTATGGTTACTTAGAACTTGTCGAACGTGGAGGGCAGTGCCTTTTGAGTAGAGCCACCAGCAATCTCGCATCTCATTGTAATATTCAAAACGTTTCTGCGGGAGTAATGGCTTAGCTGGCTTATCTTTAAATTTTGTCCATTGATTATTCATGACTTTCTTATAAGGTGGGCGGGGGGCGTTTTCAGCCAAACTACCTGTTTCCTGACAAAAGCGATACAAATCATCATGTAATAATTTTGGCACATGATTCGTTTTTTTCTCAGGAGTTAACAGCATCGCCTTACCATGCCAACCAGGATACACTTTTATAGCAACTTTTGTCGTATGGGGGCTTGCAAAAACATACCTGCTTCTATCTTGAGGATCAAAACCAGGTTTGTATTCATGCAACATTACTGCTGTCTCGAGTCTTTGTACGTTTTTAGGAATAATATAGGAATTGGGATCATCTGCCCGCCCAGCACCCGGTACATGGTCAACCAAAAATAAATTTACCTTGACATCAGGGTACAAATTATCCAGTAAATTAGCTAACCTCACACAGGCATCAGCGCCGCGGCTATAACCATGCAAATTGACGGTTTTAGGCATTTCCCCACCATTTTCAAGGATAAGTTGTTGTAGAAACAAAGTTGCTTCAAACAATAAATCATCCATTCCATCACCCAGTAAGCGGCCGGTGACCAACTTCATAATGTCTTTTATACCCGCAAGTTTTTCATCTGTGGCTTTCACTTTTGTTTTTTTAACGGGATCATAAATGTATCGCCCAGGAGTTGGATGATTGGTACACGTTGCATCCGGCTGTGAACCTACGCCATCAAACAGGTGGGTTGCAACCTTGGATCCAGCCTGTTCTGCTCCCGAAGCAGCTGCCTGATGAAAAGCAGTCAGTACATCTTCATATTTACTACGATGACAGTCGGTGCCTAAGAAGAAAAAACTTACAGTGTCTTTCATTGGTATTTTGTATTTAAGTTACAGACTATTATTTAAATAATAGCACCTGTTCATTAATAATTTCATCTGATTGAAAAATAGCCATGATGTTCTTGTTAAGGATAATAAGGAAAAATCGATGAGCTAATGGGGGGCGTTCTATTTTTACTGATGGTGAAATCCAAAATTCAATGCTGTTTCATGACCCTATACTTTGTTCTCTATAGGTGGATTTTATTTGCTCGGTTATTTATACACATAATAAAAATATAGAGCACTTTGCTAATTTCCTATAAGATGCCGCTATCATTTCTTTCCTTTGCTATATTATGGAAACCAAATTAGTCATTGAACCCAACGCCAGTCAATTTAGTGAATCACAAACAACCAAATCGTTGCATAGCAGCCTTTTAAATTTTGACAAAAACCAGGTAGAAACGGCCAGGAAAATTATTATTGAACGAGTGCATGCTTTTATTCAACAGATTAAAAACACTGGACAACCTTTTGAAATCAAAAAAGAAGGCGCCCTTAAACTTAGTTTTGAGGTGAGTGAAATTGAAGAGTGTCTCAGTCAAATGGAACAAGAATTATGGGTAGTTGAAAGAGAACCTTTGTATTACTTGGAGTGGAATATTTTAGTTCCCCTCACAGATGCATCTCATGGCCAAAATTTTTTTGGTCAGTATTTTAATGTCAGCAAAATCGATTTGATCGAAGGGATTATTAACTATTGCTTTGGCAATACAATTTGCTCTGGGAGTTTCCAGCCCTCAATGATGCCTATCGATAATCATGTTCCAGGAAGAGTGTGTATCGATAAAATTGATCAAATTGTAGCGATGTATTCAGAAGCTGTTTGCCTTGAACACCTTCATCCAGCAATGATGCCTAGTGAGCCTTCTGCTCCAGTTCAAGAGAATGAAGAAATAAACGCTCGAGAACTCCAGTTGCCAGTGGAAGTGCATCAAAACAAACCCGAGAAGGTCAATAATAACGAGAAATTATTAATGATCATCAATACGCTTAAAAACAATATAGCAACCCAACAAAATGGTCGCCAAACCATCAGGAACAGTGAATGGAAAATCAACTTATTGGTTGCTATTGAAAATAGGCTTAAAAAAGAAGACCCGCAATATACTGATATAAACCAATATGTTGGTGATATAGGTGATGTTTGCGCAATGAAAAGAAATCGCTTGCATTTTTGGGCAGAGCCACACAGTGTGTCTGAGTTTGCCTTGATGATTAAGGAGCTAAATTTAGAACGGAATTCCTATACTCCCTAGGAGAGTATAGTCAACGTAGCCTTGCCTTTTAAATTTTCCCTATAGGTAGAATATACAAAGGTTCTTCTTGGATACCCAAGATTGCTTTAACTTGAATTCCATCAAATGCTCCTATGGATACAGTGCCAAGATTTAATGATACAGATTGCAAATAAATATTTTGTGCTGCATGGCCTGCTTCCATAAAAACAAAGGATGTTCCTTTATCACCATATTTATCTATTGTTCGAGAAAATTCAGCTGTTATAACAATATCAACAGCCCCTAATTGGATAGCTTTTTGTCCCCAAGCTGCTTTAGCAAGTTGATTCCGTACATCATCTTCTTTTAATTTTTGCAATAAATGCTTTGTCGGTATGTAGTGGTAGATACCTGGTGGTAATTTTTCTATATTTCCACTCACTAAATAAACTTCCAATGGATAGAGAGCTCCTGCTGAAGGAGCTGTACGAAAGCCATTATTTGAGGTCATCCCTTGCGAAGCCCAGAGCAATTGTGCAACTTGCTGTAGTGTTATCGCTTCATTTTTATACTGTCTTACCGAACGACGTTTTTTCAATGCTTCTTCAATTGAGATATGACTTGTGTATGTGGGTTTAGGTAATTTTATACCAATTGGAGGTTTTGATTGAGGGTTTATTTTAGGCTCTTTTGATAATTTTTTTGGCATTAGAATTAAGTAAAGACAAATCAGGACTGCGATGATCAAGAGAAACATTCTTTTGCGCCGCAAAAATTCCATTGGCCATCTCCTGATATTAGTCCTCATAAAATTCAATAGATTGATTATGAGATATATTCTTCAGTTAACTCAATCAAATGCATGGTAAAACATATAGACTGTGATTTAGTAAATAGTCCATGATTCATACATGCCCTTAGCAACAGGAAGATCTGCATCATATTGTTTTATCAAGGATGCATAGCTCCAAGTATAAAAAGCTAATTCATCGTCCCTTAAAATGATCACATACATTTGCTTGTATTCTTTATTTTTATATTTATAAGTGAATATTAAATATTCTCCATGAAATCTCTTGGGATTTTGAGGCAGCTCCATCTCTCCTTGAGCTAATAATTTAGGCTCGGTGGTATTCGCAAAAATTTGTGATTTTAAATCATCTTTGAGTTCTTGAACGGTTGAGTATTTCCCTTTATTTTTTTTGGTCAAAAGAGTTTGGATAGTAATCGTTGTATGATAAGAATCAGTATCCTTTTTACCTCTAAAGACGACTGTTCCTTTCCCTGCTTTAATATATTCCCAGGTACTAGGATATTTAAGAGCGTATTTATTCCCTTTATTCTCAAAATTAATCCATGCAGATTCCTGCGGTGTCCGATTGTTTAATAAAGCGAAGGAGTTAAGAGCTACATTTATTCCTGCTCCCGTAGAACTTAGCTTAATATTTAAAATCTTCCATGTTCCATCTTCCCATATTAAGCGATATTCAATCGGTGTTTTTGCACCATCTTTTGCAGTCAGGGTTCCTTTCACAATGCCTATATTATTTTTAATGATTCGCTCGTTAAAAAAAGCACTCGCATTATTTTTTAATGAAGGATACTGATTTATAAATTTTTTAAAATCAGCAAGAGAAGTCGCTTTCTGGAAATCTTTTGAAGTATAGGAGTATGCTTTTTCAAGGTCTCCAGATTTTAATGCACTGAGTTGTTGATTAATGGGGTAAGTCAAGCCGCTTATCAGGAAGAATATGATCATAAATATCGTTCCCACATAGAGTAACAACCAGGCAAAAACGGCTCCAATCACCAACATTACTTTTTTAAATGGGGATGGATTTTGGGTCAGTTGAATCAAGTTGCCGTTTTTATCTTCAAACTTGTTCGTCACTAATAGGATTAAATCGACTAAATACCAAATACCAAATCCCCCTCCGGTAAGAAGCATTAATAAACCGGTACCTATTTTCCCTACATAAATTCGGTGAATCCCTAAAACCCCTAAAAATAATCCGAAGATAAGAACAACAGTGGGGGATTTTTGATCATTTCCTTGGGGGGGATATGTTTTTTGGATCTGGGCAAAGGAGTCTGTTTCAATTTTTGCCCCGCAATGACTACAGAACTGAGCATCGGATATGAGGTTATTTCCGCAATGCGTACAAAATTTAGGTGCATCCATGCTTATTCTCCAATTTTGATGGGGCATTCTGAATAAGCTCTAAATTCTTTAGACAAGCTCCAGAACGTCAGTGCATAAAAGAAAATCTAAATAAGCTGTTATTTTTATAATAGAGTAAGTTTTAATAAACTCAATAAACCACTAATGAGTACTGCTGAAATTGCATTATTTTTTGAACCACTTAAATAAAGTATAGGGCTTAAAAATCAGTTTTGATCTAAACCAAGTTTAATGAGCATACCTAAGCAAAGCTTCATTCTTAGTTTTTCAAAGATTGTTTTATGGTCGTTGAATGCACATTCATAATGCATTCAATCAATAAGGATTACAAAGCAAATTAAATGGATTTTGTAATGCCAAAAACTCCAGCATTTATCATTCGAAATGTGACCAAAACATATTTAATGGGCGCAGAGATGAATCATCAATTGAACATTAATCATAAATAAAATTGATCGCATTTTAATTATTTGTTGCAGGTCGTTACTCTCCATTTGAGGGGCTTTACAGAATCCTTGTAGGTTATTCGCGCGAATGTGGGTATCCACCCGATGGGCACTATGCCCCATGCGTGAGTCAATTCGTGCCCCGCAGCAATGACCAATATTGGCTAAATGAGCAACGACGGACTATGCTAGTTTAAAGTACTACTCAGGAAGAGTCATGATGAAAGATACAGTTCAGGATCGTGCTAAATCCATACGCATTGCGGTAAATTCTGTTATAAGCCTGTTGTTATCTATAGTACTTTTATTGATCATGAATCAGGCGATTGCCGAAGATGATCGGGGGGGCACTAAACCGGAGATTGGAGCACCGCGTATTGCAGGTATTTTGATTAGTGATGTAGGGAATAGCGACGGTTATGTGAGCCAAAGCAAAGCGACTATCCCACCCACTCAATCGATATACGTTACGGTGCAGATTATGCATGCAAAAGCTGGACTTAAGGTACAGGTATTTTTAATCAACCCATCAAAAAACATTCACGAGAATGGTGAAAATGTTGCCAGTATCGGTGGCAATATTGCTAAAGCGTTTAAGTTTAATGATGCTGCGGGTAACTGGCCGGCAGGTACTTATAAGGTTGAAGTAAAATTATCAACAGGCGATACTCGAGTCACCACTTTTGAGCTCAAAAAATAGAGTGTTGACCACCATTCTCTACCTATGTCCTTTTATAGGAGACAGCTAGAAAGTTGGATGAATTTTAAATTAGAAGGTTATTGTCGCTTATCGATGATCTAATAATCCGAATGATTTTTTTACTTACAGGATTATTATGTTTTTCAGGTCTATAGACCAAACAAATCTCATCATTAAATACAGGTGCATCATTTAATTTTTTAAGATGTTGGTATTGATGGGTAACCCTTGAAGGAAGAATACCATATCCAAGACCTAAAGCGGTGAGTTTGGCTACGACCTCAAGATTAGTCGAATTAATTACCCCATTAAAAATGATCTCTTTGTTAATTTTTTTAAGGATGTATTGAGATTGAGCAAGCTTTCTATCATAAATAAGTTTATTTTGAGCATTCTTGGCATAAAAGACTGAGACTTCATCCGTGGACAGCTTGATGATGACCAGATCAGGATGTTGTATGGGGTTAACAACAATACCAAAATCGGCTTCCCAACTGATTACTTTTTCGGTCATCTCTCTTGAATGGCCATGAATAAAATTAAAGCCGAGCCTTGGAAATTCAATTTGAAGTTTTGGCATAAAGTACTGGAGCGCGTAAAGAGCAACCGAAGGGTGAAGGGCAATGGTATAATTCCCTTGGACAAGCCCGGATTCAGGATTAGCGATGTTTTGAACCTGCTCCCATTCATAGACGAGTCGATGAGCACGTTGCTTAAACTCCTCCCCAAGTTTCGTTAGCTGAATCCCATTTTTAAGCCTTATAAAGAGCAATCCACCCAGTTTATTTTCTAGTCTCTTTATGGAATAACTAAGTGCGGGTTGTGATATCCCGATAATTTCGGAAGCTCTGGTCACATTGAGGGTATCACTAGCCGCGATAAAATATTTTATATCATCCAATAATAAAGACATGAATTATCTAGGGAACACCTGCCATAAATAAAATTTATCACAACCATTAAAATAAATCATTTTAATTATTTGTTGAGGATCAGTACTCTCTATGTGAGGGGCTTTGTTGAAAAAGTGTCTGTCATTCCCGCGAAAGCGGAATTACATCGATCAATCAGGCGCCATGCCACATTCATGTGTCGATTCCTGCCTTTGCAGGAGTGACAAATATCCAGTTTGGCAAAAATTTTATTTTCCAAGCAATTTAGTCAACAAAATCATTTGATGAGAGAAGGAAAATGAACAATACAGCATTTACTTTAATTACAGAGCGTCTTTGCGCTGAAGGAATTGCCCAAAGAATATTAGCCGAACTCATGAGTTATCGTCGTGTCCCAGATATGATTCGCTTATGCCCTAGGGATTGTCAAAAGTGTGCTTCGCCGCATTTGCCCAAAATCATTGCCGCAGTTGAAAAAAATAAACCCGTTACCTTTATATTACCGGCTTTTCCAGGCAAGTCTCCGAATCCTGAAAAAGTTCTGGGTCCCCTGCCAGATTATGCTGAACGACTTTCGCTTAATTTTTTGGGCACACTCTGTCAGCGAATAAAAAACTTTTATATCCCAGGGATTAAAATTATTTTGTGTTCCGATGGAAGGGTTTTTAGTGATGTGATTGGAATGAAAGAAAGTAACGTGACTGCCTACCAAGTTGAACTGGATAGACTAATAAAGGAAATGTGCCTTTCAGACCTGTCAATTTTAAATCTGGATGACTTTTATAAGAATCTTCATTTTGTGCAAATGCGTGAGGAACTGATCAAACGCTATGGACAGTCCTTAGACGCACTTAAGCTCAAGATTCGCAATGGCGCTAAATCGTCAGCAAGCCCAGATGAGCAAGAAGCAAATCGTATGTACAGTGGGATCACCCGTTTTTTATTTGAAGACGCCATGCATAAGGGGCGAATAAAAAGTCGCTCGGCCATCCAAAAAGAGTCTCGCTCTAAAGCCTATGAGGTCATCAGAAGAAGTAATGCTTGGAGTAACCTAATCTGCGAGCATTTTCCTGAGGCAGTTCGATTGTCTATTCATCCGCAATCATGTGGCTCAAAAAAATTAGGAATTCGCTTAATAGGAAATGAAAACTGGATGACCCCGTGGCATGGTGTTGCGGTTGAGAGCAAGAAAGGGTATGTCTTGCTGAAGCGCTCCGAAGCCGAGGCTTTAGGGGCAAAATTGATTTATTCTGCTGATGGACGGCACAGTCATTATCAATTAATGGCCGAGGTGTAATATGAATTATAAAGCGACTCCTCTAAGACCCTTTGGTGTGCTCCTGGAATCTGTAAGTGAAAAGACGAAAGTGAACGAGTTGGATATAGAGAACTTACGTCATTTATTTAGGGAGAATCAACTCGTTGTCTTAAGAGGGTTTGAGACATTTCAAAATGGCGAGGATTTTTCCAGCTATTGTGAATTTTGGGGCGAAGTGAGTCTTTGGCCATTTGGCAAGGTACTTGAGTTAATTGAGCACGAAGAGCCGGAAGATCATATTTTTGATCACAGTTATATGCCGCTCCATTGGGATGGCATGTATCGACCCCAAGTCCCGGAATATCAGATTTTTCATTGTGTCAAAGCGCCTTTGCCTGGACAAGGGGGAAGGACAACCTTTTCAAACACCATTTTAGCTTTAAAGTTTGCGTCTCCTGAAGTCAAAAAATTTTGGAGGAAAGTGACGGGCATCTATCAACGAACAATGGCGTTTTATAACAGTAAGACGGTATCGCCAATTATCACCAAACATCCTCAAAAGGATTACTTCGTTATTCGCTACAATGAACCTCACTCTGCAGATAAAGGTCATTTTGTAAATCCACCTGATCTCCAATTTACTGGTATTAACCAGGAAGAGTTAGAGAGCTTCCATCGAAGTATAAAAACAGTACTTTATTCACCCGATAATTTCTATGCCCACGAGTGGCAAACTGGAGACATCGTCATTGCAGATAATTTTTCGCTATTACATGGTAGAGAAGGATTTGTCTCAAAGTCCCCTCGCCATATTCAACGCGTCCATGTGTTGAGCAATCCTCCCTTTGATAACCCGGGTCTGGAGTCTTACGAATGAGTGCCCAGGTTGCAGATGTTGTGATTGTGGGGGCTGGTCCGGTAGGGCTTATGTGCGCCTACCTGGGACAACTTTGTGGTCTCCATACGATAATTATTGATAAATCCGAGGGTCCTTTAGAAGTCGGTCAAGCGGATGCACTTAATGCACGCACGTTACAGCTTCTGGAAGTGGTCGATTTATTTGATGAACTCTATCCCTTAGGAAAGACCTGCAACACCAGCTCGGTGTGGGCAGGCGGAAAGTTCATTTCCCGGCAATCGTCATGGTGGGAGGAACTGGAAGGGTGTCTGCATCAACACTTCTTGATGCTGGGGCAGTCTTATGTAGAACAACTGTTAGATAGGAAACTTCAAGAGATTGCTGCCGCAGTAAAACGCGCAACAACCCTCGTCAATATTGAGCTTAATCAGACGGGATGTCTCACCACCCTTGCTGATGGAGCGCGTATTCAGTCACGCTACGTCATTGGTGCAGATGGCGCCCATTCGTTTGTCCGCAATCACTTTGCAATACCTTTTGAGATCATCTGCCCACAAATGGTATGGGCCGTAATTGATGGCATTATCGCCACAGATTTTCCAAAAGTTCCTGAAATCATCGTATTTCAGGCCGAAACCTCTGACGTGGCGTGGATACCAAGGGAGGGGAAAATCGACAGGTTTTACGTCAGAATGGATACGAAAGACTTTACCTTAAATGAAGCCATCGACAAAATTAATCAAGCAATGCAGCCTCATGCCTTATATTTTAAGGAGGTTGTTTGGTTTTCACAATTTTCCGTTAAGGAGTCTGTCGCCGAAAATTTCTTCGTGCAGGATCGTATTTTTCTTGCCGGTGATGCATGTCATATTCATTCAGTAAACGGCGGGCAAGGGCTTAATACTGGTCTTGCAGATGCCTTTAATCTCATGTGGAAGTTGAACCTAGTCATGCGTTTCGGTGCCCCCAAAGAACTGTTACTCAGTTATGAAGACGAGCGCAAACCCGTTGCTTGCGATGTGATCAAGACTTCTGGAGAACTAGTCCGTTCGACTAAGTATTCACCTAATGGGACCCACGCCAAAGACTATGTCACGATTGTACAAAAACATGCTGGAAATATTACGGGCATGGGGATTCGTTATGGGGGGCTGGAACTTCGTGGTTCTCGACTCTTTGATTTTGAAATGTTTCAGGGCCTCGTCAAAACACGACTTTACTCTCTTTTGGACTATAGGAAATTAACCTTACTCATTTTTGGTTCCTATGAATTGGCTCTCAACGTGCCTGAGTTTGTCAACGTCATCCCAATTTATCTGCAACCTTGTCATAACCATTTTTGGACACATAACATGTACTATAAAAACCTTGCAATTTTAGTAAGACCTGATTCCTACATCCATTCTTGCGCGCCGCTCGATGAAATGGAGTCCTTATTGGATTGGGTACGGAGCATCGTTCATGAATAGGCCTGTCGTCATTGTCGATCCCCTCTCATCAGGAATAGAGTTGGCTCCAGCTTTTAAAGCGCGTGGGATACCTGCTCTTGCAATCATGCATAAACCAGTAGATTGGGATGGATTTGGTACAAAAATTCGAACCACCGATTTTATCGAAATCATTCCAGAACAACCTAATTTGGTCGAGGTGCTTAGAAAGTACAACCCACTGGCCATTATTCCTGGTGCTGAGGAGGGAGTTCCCCTTGCGGAGGCTTTGGCTAGCGCGTTAACCCCTCAGTTCGCCAATGATCCCAACAAATCAGCGCACAGATTACACAAGGCTCTCATGCAAAAAGCGTTGCAGGAAGCGGGGGTTCCTGCCCTCAAGACTCTCAATACCTCATCGGAGTATGAAGCGGAAACCTGGATTAAAGCAAACGGATTGATTCAGTCGCCGCTGATAATTAAACCGCCAGCTTCTGCTGGCAGCGATAAGGTTTTTCACATTCCAGCACGAGGTGATTGGAAAAAGGCATTTAACTGCGTTTTATCTGAACCATCTAAACTAACTGGAACAATGAATGAATCCGTTGTTGTGCAGGAGCAGGCTATAGGGATCGAATTTGCAGTAGGTACCGTGAGTGCCCATGGAAAACATTATTTAGCCCATTTAATTAAATACAATAAGACCTTGTTTAATCATCGCAAAACGGTTTACGACTATGTTGAGTTTGTACCTTACAGTGAAGAAATGTATGGTGAATTATTTGCTTATACTCAACAAGCATTAGATGCTCTGGGAATTCGCTGGGGCGCGGCGCATAATGAAATAATGCTCACTAAGGACGGACCTCGTCTCATAGAAACAGGAACCAGAATGTGTGGCGGCCCAGTGGTCGGCTTCGCTCGAGAGGCTACGGGCAGTAGTCAAGCAGATAAATTAGTTGAGATCTATACCGAAGGTGATGTGGTAACCAAAAAAATGATATTCAAAAAAACGGTTATGCCTGTTTTTTTGAAATCTCCCGCTCAAGGGCGAATATTCAATGTCGAAGCCCTTGCTGCCATTTCTAAATTGCCCACATTTTTTAATCAGCATGTTTGGTTTAAAAATGGTGACCTTGTTCCCCAAACAGTAGACTATCTAACCAGTCTTGGAATTATTGGGTTGGCTGGTGAGCGAGAGTTAATTTTATTAGATTATGAAAAAATTCGGAATATGGAGTCGAAATTGGTTATCCAGGAATTTTAGCGTTTTAATTGAGTATCTAGTTTCTTGCGGGCCAAGGGCTGCGAGGGCTTTTCCCTGTCCTTAGTGATCTTGTTTGACATACTGAATTCAAATTGATTTAATTCATATTAAGAAAATCGTAAGGGTTCGGTACTCTTTTAAGTCATCCTGGCCGTCCCTGTCCTTAGCAGATTTTTGGTGATGGCTTTTATTGTTCACACAATAGGAGCCATGATCATGCGTCGATACAAACACACCAGGAAAATAATTGGGTTGACTTATCTTACAGCTCTGGTATTGGTTGGATTATCATTACCGGGTTTTGCAGCCGAGCAGCCTGAGTCACATAAATTATTTTTGGAAAAAACGTTTCAACTTGCACGATTGGCTCGTCATAAAGGAAATCACCCATTTGGTGCCCTATTAGTGTATCGAGGGCAAATCATTTTGACGGCAGAAAACTTAGTTACATCATCTCATGACCTGACAGCACATGCCGAGATGATGCTATTAAGAGCAGCTTCCAAAAAATTTCCCAAAAAAATTCTCGCGCACTCAATTCTGTACACGAGCACAGAGCCTTGTGCCATGTGTTCTGGAGCCATCTATTGGGCAGGAGTATCTCGCGTGGTTTATGGGTGCTCCGCTGAAGCACTAGAGGCGCTTGCTCATGGCGGATTGGTGATTCCTAGTAATCAGCTATTGAAGCACGGAAAAAGAATAGTGCGGGTAAATGGGCCTTATTTTGAGCAAGAGGCGATTAAAGTACATGAAGGATTTTGGGGCACTGCTACTGCAGCCATCTAGCAAAAATAAAATTGTACAGGAATCAATCGTGAGCAAATGAGCAATTCGCTTGAACTCTAGGGGGCCCTTTCTCAGTTAAGCCCCTGTATACGGTATTTTGTAACAACGCCCGCTGGAGCGGGGGGACTTATCTTCATAGGTCATTAACTTGGGGAGGAAGGTATGAGCTTGGGGTATTTTGTTGCCATTTTATCCAATATCACTTTGGGACCAAGCAGTCCTATGCTGATAGCAAGGGTAATCACTACTGCATTTAAGCCATCATAAATTGTTTGACTGAGTAAGGTAAAAGTAATGTGCTGGCTATTCGTTAATGCAACCATCCCACTGGCCATGCGGAATAAATAGACCCCTGGGATCATAGAAACAACGGCCGCAAAGGCCAACGCAGCGAAAGGCATCCGCTGTTTATAAGCGACCAAGGTCAGCACGATACCTACTAAAAAACAAGCCAAGAAAGAGGCTGTCGCAATACTGGCACCAAAACTAACTAAAGCCTGCCAGCGCAACATATGCGCCAGTACGCCAACTATCATTGGCCAGACAATTAATTTTAGCGGTGTAGAGAAAAAGATGCTGTAGGCGATGATAGCAATTCCAGCAGCGATCATATCTTGCCAAAGAGGGACTATCTGGTGCGTAATAGGCTCAACAGGTAAACTTGCTCCCAGCAACGTTGTTCCCAGTAATACCCCCAGAGAAATGCTCACACAAATTAATCCAGCTAAAGTCAAACGCGCGATTCCCAGGTGCAAACGGCTATGAATAAAATCTAAAGCGCTATTGAGAAAGTGTGGGCCTGGGACTAATACCATGCAAGGGCATAAGGCGACGAGACGCAATGAAGAGCTTAAATGATAATCGACCGCAATCGCTCCGACTATCCCAGCAATGCCGGCGGCTACTAGCGGTTGAACAAACAAATTGGGCGTGATCGTTACCAAATAACGTCGTGTTACTGCACCTAAAGCAGCACTTAAGAAGATCAAACAAGCAGCTGACCATTCATCTAAGCCAAAAATCACACCCAATGCTACTGCCCCCATGGCTGCAGCTAACGTAAATAACCACGTTTTAGAGGGCGGTTGACGATTAATTCCTAAAAGCGCTTCATAAGCGTGTTCTAAGGGGATCGCTCCCTGATAAAAGGCATCTAAGGTTTGTCGCGCGGCAATAACCTTCCCCATATGAACACTGGCTGGTTCTGTGACGACAACACACTCAAATCGGGCTCCGCTGGGTTCCGTCACATGCAACCATAATTCGCCCCATCGTGTTCCAAGTAAGGCATTCAGATGCAACACATGCGCTATTTTTTTTACTTCACGAATCACTTGCGTGGTTGTTTGTCCATTAACAAAAAGCACCTTGGCGAAAGCCAAAATGATCTCCGCTTGTTTTGCAAGAGTGAGTGATTCCGTGCTTGCTGAAAGATCATTTTTTTGAGACATAGGGTTCTACCATTTTTTTCGGATCAACAATACGATCAAATTCTGCCTCGCTAATATACTTTAATTGCAATGCAGCTTCTTTCAAAGAAAGATCATGGTCCATTGCATAATGGGCGATGGCCGAGGCCTTATCATAGCCAATCACTGGCGACAACGCGGTGACCAGCATCAGAGAACGATCAACAAACGTTTGAATTTGATTCAAATTGGGTTCGGTACCCTCGATTAAGAATTGGCGAAAATTGGTCATCCCATCTGAGAGTAAGGTAATTGATTGCATGAGATTGTAAATGATGAGTGGCTTGTAGACGTTCATTTCCAGATATCCTCCGGCCCCTCCAAAACCAACTGCCACATCATTTGCCATCACCTGAACACAAATCATGGTCAGTGCCTCACATTGGGTGGGATTGACTTTGCCGGGCATGATGGAGGACCCCGGCTCATTGGCAGGGATCTTAAGTTCCGCTAGTCCAGCACGTGGGCCACAAGACAGAATGCGAATGTCATTGGCGATTTTATATAAAGAAACAGCAAGAGTACGTAAGGTGCCTGATAATTGTACCAGCGCATCATGTGCACCTTGGACGGTGAACTTATTGGGGGCACTTATAAAAGGTAACCCCGTGAGTTTTGCAATGGCTTCTGCCGCTTTTTCTGCGAAATCTGGAGCAGAGTTTAATCCCGTACCCACTGCTGTTCCACCTAAGGCCAAATGATACACATGGGTTAGGGCAGACTCGAGATGGTGCAGATTATCGTTAAGCATGCCTACATAGCCAGACCACTCCTGTCCAAGGGTCAAGGGGGTTGCATCTTGCATATGGGTGCGTCCAATTTTGACAATGTCTTTCCAGTCTTTAGCCTTAACCTGCATCGCTTTCGATAATGCCTCTAATGCAGGAATTAAGCGTTGTTTCATTTGTACTGCGGAAGCAATGTACATTGCCGAAGGAAAAGAATCATTGGACGATTGGGCCATATTCACATGATCATTCGGATGCACCGGCGTTTTACTGCCTAGCGGGGTGCCTGCAATCTGACTGCAACGATTGGCAATCACTTCATTAACATTCATATTAAATTGGGTGCCACTCCCAGTCATCCACACATGTAATGGGAACATATCGTGATGTTGGCCTGACAAAATTTCATCGCAGACCTGTACAATTAACTGTTTTTGTTTGGCATCCAAACGAGCACTGGCATGATTCGCTAGTGCGGCAGCTTTTTTCAAAATGGCATAGGCTGTGATCATTTCTCGGGGGATTAAATCATGACCAATACTAAAATGTTGTAGAGAACGTTGGGTTTGTGCTCCCCACAACTTATCTGCTTCTACAGCAATTTCACCCATACTGTCTTTTTCAATACGTGTTACTGGCATGATTGACACTCCTTGTTTATCGATAGCCGCCAGGCCATATGCATCTTGTGTTACATGCAGCAAGATGACCTGCTGCATGTCTATTTAACCCCAATTGGGTATTTCCATTGGGTGATAACTTTCGGGTACTTGATAAGTCAATGCAACTGATTCGGGAAGTAATGAGGAAACGACACCACTATTAATGAAGCCCCCAGTCCTAAAATCAAGGGGTAAGGGCTTACTCGCCTCGATAGTGTAAGTCCAGGTAGCTCCGCCATTTTGACTATTGGCTACGAGGGGATATTGAGTCGAGTTGTCGAAATAAAACCCACTTGCGATACAGCGTGATCCAGAGCAGTTTACACCTAGAAAACTACCCTCATTAGTAAATCCTGACGGTAGGTTCTTCGCCTTTTCAATGGTGTACGTCCAGGTGGTACCGCCATCCAGGCTGGAAGCTAATAAGGGGTAAAAGATAGAACCGTCGGAATATTGGCCCCCCGCGACACAGTTTAACCCCGAGCAGCTCACATTGAAAAAAAGACCGCCATTAGCAAAACCTGCAGGTAAATTTTTACCTTTCTCAATCGTGTAAGTCCAAGTCGCGCCGCCATTTTGGCTGTAGGCTAATAACGGATATTGAGTAAGGCCGTCGGAGTATTGGCCTCCCGCGACACAATTCAATCCCGAGCAGCCCACACTGTAAAAAGTACCCAAATTAGCAAACCCCGAAGGCAACGTTTTGCTTTGATCAATCGCGTAGGTCCAGGTCGCGCCACCATTTTGGCTGTAGGCTAATAAGGGATATCGAATAGTGTTGTCAGCATATTGTCCTCCTGCAACACAATATAATCCAGAACAACTCACCCCAGAAAAAATACCGGAACCAGCATAGCCTAAGGGTAAGCTTTTGCTCTTGTCAATCACGTAAGTCCAGCTGGTTCCGCCATTCTGGCTATGAGCTAATATAGGATATTGGGTATTAAGGCTGTCGGTATAAAACCCTCCGGTGACACAATTTAATCCTGAGCAACTTACCGTGCCAAGATTACTCAAATTAAAAAATCCGGAAGGTAAGTTTTTGCTCTTGTCAATCACGTAATTCCAGGTGGTACCGCCATCTAGGCTGGAAGCTAATAAGGGGTAAACGATAGAACCGTCGGAATATTGGCCCCCCGCGGTACAATTTAACCCAGAACAGCTTATACTTTTAACATTAGCGAATCCAGAAAATCCTGCAGGCAGAGTCGTGCTCTTATCCACTGAATAAGTCCAAGTCCCTCCACCATTTTGGCTGTAGGCTAGTAAGGGATAATAGATAGAGCCGTCGACATAATTCCCCCCCGCGACACAATTTAATCCTGAGCAGCTCGTAGCGAAAAATGCACCTAAATTAGTAAACCCTGCAGGCAAGTTCTTGCTCTTCTCAATCACGTAAGTCCAAGTGGAGCCGTCATTTTGGCTGTTGGCTAACAGGGGGTAAAAGACGGCACCATCGGAATATTGCCCGCCGACCACTTCAGGGGGTAAAAAAGTGGCTTGCTTGACATTCAAGGGGGTATCCGCAGTGGTACAGCTATTTCCTTTACACAAAGCGAAAGAAGACTTTACCGGTTTGGAAATGCTCAGTAGCAGCGTACAACTACTGCCGGCTGTTAAGCTAATTTGATTTTGGCAATAGGCTGGGTTCGCTGAATTGGTGACTTGAGTTACAGAAGCAGGCAGTCCTTGTATCATATAACCTGCACGCGTGGATGAGGTCTTATTGGTAATGGTGTAATAAGCATAAACCGTCTCGCCAGAATAAATAGAGCTTGGGAATACAGGACCGTTCATGGGCGTGATGCTAAAATTAGCTGCGGCATAAACGTGTGAAGCAGGCAGGGCACTGCATAGGGCTAACGCCAACGATAAGTGCTTAAGATGGTAATTTTTGTGCATAAAAAACGTCCTCTGTTTCATGAGTCATTAGATAAATTAAGCCACGTAAGACAGCTGTACCATGAATTGATTGGCATAAGTGTGTGCGGTACTTAATGCAAAAGGTACCGGGGCTTTATATTGTTGGAACACCACTTGTCCTTCATCAAGAGAGGCCTTACCGAAATCTGAGAAACGATATCCCACACCAAAGCGCATTTGTTGATTAATTGGGGTATCGACCCCAATACCCAACGTGTAAGAAAAAGCGGATTGGGTATGATCATTAAAAGTGGGTGTGATATTGATGCTGCCAGTTTCTTCGGTGGTGGCGCTAAATTCATTGGCGTTATTAAAAGCAGCCCCTAATCCAACAGAAAGGTAAGGAAAAAACTGATGCGGGGCCCCTAAGGTCAGCTCGGTGGTAGTAAAGAGTTTCGCCACCGCCAGTACTTGTTGTGTTTGAATACGCCAAGAGTAGTTGTAAAACGTACTGGTATCTGGCTCGATACCTACCGCATTGAGACCCTTGATGCGCACATTGCCGAAGTAGTCGTATTCAATACCCGCTTGCAGGAAAAGCCCAGGGTGGGGCAGCTGATATTCAGTGCCAAGAAATCCCCCTACGAAACCCGTGGTTTGATTATGTTTTTTGCTGAAATAAATGAATTGTTCGTCATCCGTTCCGCTAAAAGATTGTGTCGAGTTTGTTTTCACATCAAGGCCGGCAACACCGCCAAAGAGAGTTACGACTGGATGGAAACCTTGGGCTGGTGCTGTTAAGCCCATGCTGCCGGCGCTGGCAAGAGAAGACAGTGAGAGGCAACTGGCCAAGCTAAAAAAAAAGCTCCTTGCTGACATAATTTTTGTCCTTTTATGAAATAGTAATGTTAATTGGTTTAGCAATAAATTGGTCCATTAAATGAAATGATTTTGAGTGTTCAGTTGTAGTTCTGGGATGCTGCAATTATAAGTATTAGAGCAGGATAATACCTCATTTTCAATATATTAGAGCTAACCCTTTAATTAAAATAATTTGCTCTGGCAATAGGTTTTTTAATTCTGCAATTATGCTTTGATGCAAACAAAAAATGGGCTATAGCACGACGATAAAGCGCCTATGATCCTTGATTTTAAGTGCTTTATTGATTGTGATAACATGAGCTTCACTATTGGAATGGATGCTTAAATGCAATCGTTTTTGTAGCACATTCTTTAAAACGAGATCGTGAACCATTTCATCAAGGGAGTCATGGCAAAACAATTATTATTTTTCCATAAATGGGTTGTAATTGAAAAAAATAATGTAGAACAACGGGATATTTATTTTCCTCATTTGAATTCTTTCATTTGGATTCATTGTTATTGTTGTATCAAATCAAGTAACTCTTGTCTAGAATTCTCGTTATTTCCCAGAATGCTTGATGTTATCCATAATTCTAACTCGCGCTCATTTCCTTATGTATTTTCTATTCTTTAAGGTTTAAGGCTTACTTAAGTGCTATAATCAAAAATATATGATTTCACATGAAATCTATCGATTTCCTTTGAGTTTAGGAGTTCATGATGGGTAAAAAGGTTGTTTATCATTCTTTTGATTTTGATGGATGTTTTAGCAATGAAGCTTCCGCCTACCGACTTGGTACAAAATGGTCAGAAAAGGAAATTGATGAGCAGGCAAACAAGAACTATAAATCTAAAGACGAAGTAGATAGAGCCTATCTAGAGGCAAATCGTGAAATTATAGAATCTTTCAAAACAGGAGAAGAAACAGTTCTTTTGGTAGGTTCTAATCGTCAAAATCCCGAGATAGATTTTGGTAACGGAAATAGTAGCTTTACAATGCTGTATCCTACTGGTTCCGTTTTTCCCAGAATGGAAGCGATCGCCAAGGAATTGGGTGAAAACACTACATTTAATCCTTTTCTTCTTCTTGATTTAGAGTTTGAGTCTGTGGAGATAGGGAAAACGTATAGCGAATTTAATAACAAAGACTATTTAAACGATAACGGCAGTTATAAACCTACCGTAACGTCAAACCAATTTAGGGTCGATGGTTTTCCTCAGCAACTGGATGATGAGAGCAAAGTTTCCTTATTATTTGCTCAAATGAAACTCGCGGCGATGCAAAATCCTGATGATGACATTGAATTTAATTTTTACGATGACCGAAAAGATATTGTGGAGGGCCTTAATAAATTTTTAAACGATAATCCGGAACTCATTCCTAAGAACGTAACTTTAAACATAAAAGCGTATTCAGGCCCTATACCCACCCCAGAACAGGCTAATTCAGAGCTTAATCAATTTATAATGCATACCACGGCGAGTTTGGATACTGACAATCCAAGCCCGGCAACAAAAGAGGCAATGGAGCTTGCCCAAAAGAATAATTGTCCCATCTTAATCAAAATTAATGGAGAAGGAGGCGATAAGTTTGTAATTTATCGACATAATAAAGAAGGAAATTGGGACTTTGCTGATTTTGATGAGAAAGAGCTGGATTTAAACGCCACGGAATTCAGTAAAAAGTTCCCTGCTGAGGATGGAGGGCGTCAATTTCTACAAACCTTCAAAAATCCAGAGATTCACAGGTCTTTAGAAAAGCTACATTTTTTACCTATTCCATCAGGAAGACCATCGAATAGAGGAATAGAGCATTATCCTTATGGTAAACCAATACCCTTTTCTCCAATACGCGGAGAAGGTAGTATTCCAACAGCAATAACGGATTGGAAGCCTGTTTTTCAAGTAATGCGTCAGGCGTCAACAGATCCTCTTTTAGATGCTAGTCGGAAGCTGTCTGTAGCAAAACATTTCACCCTAGCACGGTTTATCTCGGAAGGATATGCTAATCCCAAAGCCGCTCCTGGGGACGGAGTGCAAGAGTTTGTTGATCAAAAATTTATCAAGATGACCAATCAGGAGATTGCTGATACACTGGTTGACAGCAAAATAAATGGTCACTCCATAAAGCAAATACTTAAGGACGAGCAGCGTCAAAATAAGATAATTGAACTGGTAATAGCTAAAAAACTTTCTAAATTGAACGATGTTGAATTATCTATTCAAGAACGTTATGAAATCGAATCCTCTCTTAAAGGAATCGAAGAGCATCTTCCCCTAGAGTTTACCAAGATGAGTGCAGATGCGCTCGCTACAGCACTTAGTGACAGCGCAATGAGCGGCCAAGCGATAGTGAAGCTACTTAAAGATGATGAGAATAAAGAGCAGATAATTAACCAGGTAATAGATAACAAATTTTCTAAGCTGCAAGGCGAATTAACGGATGAAGAACGTCAAAAAATAGAAACGTCTTTTAATGGAATGGAACCGTTTATTACTCAAAAATTTGCCAAGATGCAGAGACAAGGGATCGTTAAATTGCTTAATGACAGCCATATGAGCGGTCAAATAATAGTGCAGCTACTTAAAGATACTGAGAATAAAGAGCAGATAATTAGCGACTTAATAAATAAAAAACGTTCTATACTACAAGGTGATTTATCTGAAAAAAAACGCACTGAATTAGAAGCTTCTTTAATGGAACTTTATAAAATCAGGATTAATGGGGGCCTTAGTCAACTGAACCAAGAAATAAAAATTGAAGGGCTAAGTAATGCAAGACAAGCACTTCATGCCACAATTTCTGAGACATTGGAAAACCCTGATTTAACCCTGGAAGATTACCAAAATATAGATGAAATAATCCATCATGCGAACATAGCTTCAGATTTGCAAAATCGCGAGAATTTCCAGTCCATTTGCAGACTTGGAGAGCTTGCTGACGAAGTCGTTGGGAAGAAAGCTGAGCGATTAAGCGGTGTTTCAGCAGCCTGCGCGGCTCTGGCTGGAGTCGCTTTAATAGTCGCGGCGGTCCTTGCGCCCACTGGCATTGGTTTAATTGTTGGTCTTGCTGTAGCAGCAGCGTTCACCGGGGCTAGTATAGGTACTGGCATAGCAGCAAAAAGATCTGAATCCGATTTATCGAAAAAAACCCACGCGTTCAAGGATGCACTCGAAGCGGCTAGTGCGGGTACTGGCATACCAGCAAAAAAATCTGAATCCGATTTATCGAAAAAAACTCACGCGTTCAAGGATGCACTCGAAGATATAAGAGAGCACGATGAGGAAGTTAAAGATACGCAGCTGGGTCAAAGAACCATTCAATTGCCGACTTAAAATAAAAAGAATCTGATGCCAGGTGAATTTCATTCATTTTAATCCAGCCCCCATAAAAAAACCTAAGGCCTGGCTCCATTGCGGTCAACAAGCACTTTTATGGCTCAGTGAATTAACTTTTATGTTTAAAGCTTATCCAGCGAGTTCTAAGGAAGTCTCGTTAGTGCACAGTATCCACTAGAAGATTTCAATGCAACACTATAAGATAGGATTTGAAATAACTATGATTTTTGGACAAAAATGATCTTGATGTTTGCAATTCCCAATTGTGATACGGTGAAAAAAGCGCGTACGTTTTTAGAACGTAATAAAATTGATTACGAGTTTATTGATTTCAAAAAAAAGCCGCCAACCCAAGCCCAAATTCAGGCCTGGAGTGAGTATTTAGGGGAGCTTCCCATCAATAAAAAAGGCACGACCTACCGGAAATATAAAGACGATTTTGAAGCATTGAGCGATGCTGAAAAAATTGATTTTATTATTGCGAATCCATCACTCATCAAGAGACCTATTTTGTTGCAAAATGGGAAAACAATCGCGGTGGGTTTTAACGAAGAACAATATAAAAAACTCATGAACTCTTGAGGCAAATTGAACGAAATTTGCTGGCGTGAGCATGGAGGCAGAGATTTTTCATCAGGGAGGATGCAAAAGTGTGGTTAACTAGAACATTTAAATTGATAGGAGCAAGTTTTTTATTCGCTTTTTTTTCATTAAGTTTTGCTGGAAAAAATAACGAAGTTGAGCCCGCAGCAGTGATTACCTTTAATAATCATGGGGTTGCAAAATCGATTGTTTTCGCTGCATATAAAACAATTACTCATATGGATAAGCCACTTTATAAACTATTAAACTTGGCTGCGAAATCAATAACAGAAGCCAATTCTCCTACAACAGATTTCGATTATCTTAATTTGAAATTCCAAGCGAAAAAACAGGAGATATCGGATGTGCTACTTAAATCCAAGATATCGATGTCCGCACTTTTTCGTCATGAAATAGCCATTGAAATTAAAGAGGATGGCTTTGGAAACCATTTAATGTTTTATGTACCTGCAATCGATTTTTCTGATTTGCTGCGACACAGTATCAGCTCTGTAGATGAGGCGAACAAAACGATTGCTCAGTTAGCCGTACTAATCCAGAAAATAGATAATTCATTGCCTTCTAGTACATCACATGATCAATTAAATAAATTTACTAATCCAGAGGCTTTGCAGCAGTTGAGCTCGAACGAAATGAGTCGTTTAAGGATAATGCACGCGGAAGATAGTCGCGCTATTTTGAAGACACTGATAGCACTTCAGCAGAATATTAAAAGGGAATTACAACAACTTCTTGCGCTTGCGCAACTTGCAGCAAACGGTAAACATACTGAACAGGAAATGGAGGTGTTAGATAATGAATATGGACAAAAGTGTTGGCTTATTTTTGTGAGTGTTCTCTCAGATGATTATAACCCTCTTAGAAATATTAGATTGTTTCATGATATTTCTCTAAACTTCGAAATGAATGGTAAAACTCGTGAGTACTTCTTTCCCCAAATCGATTTAGCGTCATTAAATTTGCATACAGATGATATTCTTTACATTGATGCAGCCATTCTATCAATTCGTCATACAATCTTTGCGATTACGTGGATGATCGATTGGTCAATTACGGGGAACACTCGCTTATCAGAAATAGACCGCAATGATCTATTGAAGACAATATCCTTAGTACCTTTAGACCCTAAATTGATTGTGTTGTTAGAGAAGCATTTTGGGAAATCAGTATTAGGGGCCAGCAAGCAATTAGACTTGCTATGATGATGGATTTTGGATGAGTATTCATGTCATTGCCTTAGTTTGAAATTAAAAAGGCTGTATTGGTAAAACTGGGCAATGAGTTGTTACTTAGTACGCTCCTAAATTGATTTAAATGGTACTTATTTGCTGTGCCAAATTGTTGCAATTTCTCATGATTAATGCGAATGGATGACTTTTTTATTACAAAGGATTGTTTGTGACAATTAGACGCTTGTTTGCCGTTTTTTTGTGGTTTACTCTCTTCATTTCTGTTCATGTAAATTACATTCGTTTTATTTTGGCATTAAATAAGTACCCTAAGCTATGATAAAGATTATGAGCAATAAAACGTACAGCAATCCAGGATACTGGTATGCCATTCTTTCTGCGGTCCTGTTCGGTGCGGCGACCCCCGCTGCTAAATTTTTATTAGATAAAATTCATCCATTATTGTTAGCGGGATTACTTTATCTTGGGTCTGCAGTGGGTTTATTTATTATATTTTTCTTCCAACGTTACCTGACGAAATCAGCAACGAAAGAGGCCTCTCTGCGATCCAGTGATTTACCCTGGCTTAGCAGCGCAGTATTACTTGGAGGTATTATTGGTCCTGTTTTATTGATGGTAGGATTAATGAGGCTTCCTGCAGCATCTGCCTCATTATTGTTAAATCTTGAATCAGTGTTTACAGCAGTAATTGCATGGTTTGCATTTAAAGAACATGTCGATCGCAATATAGCCCTAGGTATGATGTCTATTGTGATTGGCAGCTTTATGCTGTCATGGAAAGGGAGTTTAACTTATCAAAGCCTTTCTGGTCCTTCACTCATTGCCGGAGCATGTTTGTGTTGGGCAATAGACAATAACCTAACAAGAAAAATCTCTGCTGCTAATCCTTTGCAAATTGCAATGATCAAAAGTCTCGTTGCTGGATTAACCAATATCACAATTGCTATGGTTTTCGGAGCTATCCTTCCCTCCTCTGTGTTTATAATTTCTGCAGGCATAGTTGGGTTCTTAGGCTATGGGGTCAGTTTATTATTGTTCATTTTGGGATTACGCCATATTGGTACCGCCAGGACAGGGGCTTATTTTGCACTGGCGCCGTTTGTCGGTGCCGGATTTGCAATTATTTTTTTAAATGAGCCCGTGAGCGTGCAACTGCTTCTTGCCTCCCTTTTCATGGGGATTGGTATTTGGTTACACCTTTCAGAGCATCATTCACATGCTCATCAACATGAAGCAATAGAACATGAGCATCGACATACCCATGATGAGCATCATCAACATGAGCATCAACCTACAGATCCACCTGGTGAACCTCATACCCACTGGCATCAACATAAGCCGTTATATCATACTCATCCTCATTTTCCAGACATCCATCATCGGCATAAACACTAGAATCAATGCTCAGTTTACAAATAGGATTTTAAGCTACACCTTGGAAAAAAGCATTGAAAAGATTATCTTTTTTCTATATAGCTTCTTTTAACATGGCCTGGAGGCATTGATTTTCCATGCCAGCCCACCTTCTTGCCATGATGCCAGCCAGGAGGGGTGCTATGTTTATGGTGATGCCATGCAAAGGGAGGGAGTTTTTATCGATGAGTTCATTTTTCACATTGGGGTTTTCATTATATCCAACTTTTATATAGGTATTTGAATTGTAGAATCGAAAAGGTTTGATTATGATAAGCAGCCTTTTAAAGATGACTCGATATTTTTGCTGGGGAATGTCAATGCAGCTGAAGTTATTTACTCAAAAAGCACCACAAACTACTGAGGATAAAGAAATAAGAATTCAGTTTGTGCGTGAGATGTGTGCCGTTTTATCTCGTGACCCCTCTCTAAGTGCTGAGAGGCAACAGCTAATATTGATTGGTGTGTTGATTCGTGCAAATCTTTCTGCAAAAGAAATTCAAGAAGATATAGCCAATAGATACGCACATAACTAACTTATATTGATTTCTTATTTTATTAATCATGTCTCCCACTCTTGGCAGACATGATTGTATTCAGGTTGAGCTACGCCGTCCCAGGCTACAAAAAAAACTATTGTAAAGTAAATTTTATAGAAGATAAGACTCCCTGATCTGATTGAATAAGGTCTACACATTCTCCACGCATGGCCTGTAATACGTGTTGTAATGTAAGGAACTGTTCACTCAGTTGAATAAACAAATCTGCTGTATGCTTGCCTTCTAGCTCACTAATAGTGAGGTAGGCTGCTTGCCCCATTCCAGAGAAATAATCAAGGCTGACATGGCGTCTCTTGGCAATTCCAGGAAATAGCCCACAAAAAAGTAAGCTTTTATCACCTACATCCCGTAACAATTCCATTTGTAAGTTTCTTGGTCGATGCATGGACTCAAGAAAATCAAGGGCAACTACCGATTCAATCAATTTAGGCCCTTGAGAGAAACGCATTAATAAAAATACCAAATAACTTTCAGTATTCTCAGTGAGTATCAATTGAGTTGCGGCTTGCGCCTCATTCACCAATGCATGCCATTGGCTAATGTCAGTGGGATGTAAAATTAGTTTTTTCATAATTACTCCCTATTTTTAACCCCTCATTATTATTTTAGCAGCTAAAAAATAATTGGTAGATTAAAGAGCAGTAATTTGTAGCGTTATAGGTTATAGCCTGGTTACGGGTAAGCCGCTGAATCTTCGGTACATCTCAAAAATCAGTTCTTACTCTAGTTTTGTCCTCGGGATTATCTCATGGCGCAAGCGAGTTGCGATAAAAACCACACCCCACGGACAAGCTGCAGGGTCCAGGCAAAGATCAATGGACGCCAGGATATAAGTGCAGTTTACTGCTAAAATACAATAAGCAGATAGGTTTTAGCTGTTTATTGATGTATAATGTCAAATCTATGAACAAACACTCAGCTTTTTCCTTCGAAGGTTATTTATGATTGATCAGATTCGCAATATCGCCATTATCGCCCACGTTGACCATGGTAAAACCACGCTAGTAGATAAATTACTCCAACAAACAGGTACGCTTAATGAGAGAGCACCTAAAGTTGAACGCGTGATGGATTCCAATGCTTTAGAAAAGGAGCGGGGCATTACCATTCTTGCAAAAAATACTTGTGTGTATTGGAAAAATCATCAAATTAATATTGTTGATACCCCGGGACATGCTGACTTTGGTGGTGAAGTAGAGCGTATCTTATCAATGGTTGACAGTGTATTGTTATTGGTTGATGCCGTAGATGGACCAATGCCTCAAACACGTTTCGTGACCCAGAAAGCTTTTGCACGGGGATTAAATCCTATTGTTGTGATTAATAAAATTGATCGTCCCGGAGCACGGCCTCATTGGGTTATGGATCAGGTTTTTGATCTGTTCGATAATTTGGGTGCCACAGATGCCCAATTGGATTTTCCTGTTGTTTATACTTCGGCCTTAAATGGTTATGCTAAATTAAATTTGGAAGATGAAGCGACCGATATGAGTGCTTTATTGCAGACCATTATCGATAAAGTCGAAGCGCCTAAAGTGGATGCGGATGGTCCTTTCCAAATGCAAATCAGTTCCTTAGATTATTCCTCTTATGTAGGGACAATTGGTATAGGCCGCATCACTCGCGGACAAATTAAAGCGAAATCTGCAGTGAAGATTATTGATAAAGATGGCAATATTCGCTCAGGTCGCTTGTTGCAATTATTAGGCTTTAAAGGGCTTGAACGAGTTGAAGTAGAAGAAGCCAGCGCAGGTAATATTATTGCGATTACCGGTATTGAGGGCATCAAAATTTCCGATACGATTTGTGATCCTAATATTGTGGAAGGATTACCGGTTCTTTCGGTTGATGAGCCAACAATTAGCATGACCTTCCAAGTCAATGATTCACCTTTTGCAGGGCAAGAAGGAAAATTTGTTACTTCACGCAAAATTCGGGAACGTTTGGAAACGGAATTGTTACATAATGTGGCGTTACGGGTTGAAGATTGTGACGATCCAGACAAGTTTCGCGTTTCTGGCCGTGGCGAATTGCATTTATCTATTCTGATTGAAACAATGCGTCGTGAAGGTTATGAACTTGCGATCAGTAAGCCGGAAGTAATTATTCGTGAAGTCGATGGGGAACAACAAGAACCCTATGAGCATTTGACTGTCGATGTGGAAGAAAATCATCAAGGCTCCATTATGGAAAAATTGGGTGAGCGTCGTGGTGAATTACAAAATATGGTTCCCGATGGCAAAGGTCGTGTACGTCTTGACTATATGATTCCTACTCGCGGTCTTATCGGTTTTCATAATGAATTTTTATCCTCTACCTCCGGTACAGGGTTAATGTATCATGTTTACGATCATTATGGTCCAGCTATAAAAGGACGCATAGGAAAGCGAGCTAACGGGGTGTTGATTGCTAATTGTCAAGGAATGGCTCGTGCCTTTGCGTTATTCAATTTGCAGGAGCGGGGTAGATTATTTGTTGAACCGCAAACCGTGTGTTACGAAGGGATGATCGTTGGAATTCATGCTCGGGATAATGATTTGGTGGTGAATGTTACGAAAGAAAAACAATTAACCAATATCCGTGCCTCCGGTTCTGACGAAAACATTATATTAACTCCTGCAGTCAAGTTAACTTTAGAGCAGGCCTTGGAATTTATAGATGACGATGAATTAGTTGAGGTAACTCCTGATTCTATCCGGTTACGAAAAAAATCATTGAAAGAACATGAACGAAAAAAAGCATCAAGAACAGCAAACATTGAAGAATAAAGTTCAATTCAAACGGATCATCTTGTACGCACGCCAGCATAGGGCGAATCAAGGGGTGAATGAAAGCTTATACCGTTTGATTGATTTTTTGCAAAAACAAAATGTTCAGGTCTATCAAGATATCGATACGGCTACGGGATTTGATGTAAAAATCCCGGTCTTAGCCAGAGAAGATATGGGCGAAAAAAATGATTTGATTATCGTTGTTGGCGGGGATGGAAGTCTGCTTTCAGCAGCCCGTATGGCGATTAAGGTCGATACGCCAGTCATTGGGATTAACCGAGGGCGCTTGGGATTCCTCACCGATATTTTGCCTCATGAGTTGGAGTCCCAGCTGAGTGCAGTGTTAACTGGTTATTATGAAGAAGAAAAGCGCTTTCTTCTCCATACGCGGATATACGATGAAGACCATACTTATTTTGAGGGTGATGCCCTCAATGATGTTGTTTTGAGTCGTGGAAAGGAAACACATCTCGTAGAATTTTCCGTATACATCAACCAACAATTGGTGAGTCATTATCGTTCTGATGGGATGATTTTATCAACACCCACAGGATCTACGGCCTATGCTTTATCTGCAGGCGGCCCAATCATGCATCCACATTTGAATGCCATCGTTTTGGTGCCCATGTTTTCTCATAGCTTGAGTTCACGTCCATTGGTTATTGATGGAGAGGCTAAAATAGAACTGCATATCAGCCAGTTTAACGAATCTGATTTGCGAGTGAGTTGTGATGGTCATGAGTCAAGAATGGTCAAACCTGGACAAAAGGTCATCATTCAAAAAAATGGTCACCAATTACGTCTGTTGCATCCTCTTGATTATCATTATTATGATACATTACGATCAAAGCTTGGTTGGGAATCCAAACATCAAGGATAGAACATGCTCACTACTTTGTGCATTGAACAGTTTGCGATTGTGCAGCACCTGGAGTTAGATTTTACTCAAGGAATGACCGCTTTCACTGGTGAAACCGGTGCGGGTAAATCGATTATGATCGATGCGTTGATGTTGGCATTAGGTGATAGAGCAGATGCTTCAGTGATTCGGCCTGGCCAAGAAAAATGTGATATCACCGCAGGATTTTTTGTGGGACAAGGTTCTGAACCGGCGCTATGGTTAGAAGAACATGATGTTCCATGCGATGATGGTGAAATTTATTTGCGGCGTGTGATTTATGCCGAAGGCCGCTCCAAATCTTATATTAACGGCCAACCTTTTCCATTACAAAAGGTAAAAGAATTAAGTGAAAAACTGGTCCATATTCACGGGCAACACCAGCATCAAACATTGATGCATCATACAACACATCGTCAACAGTTAGATCAATATGGCAAGAACCAGCTCTTGCTGGATGAGGTGGCTCGGCTGTATAAACAATGTCAAAAAATTCAGCAAGAAATTGATGTATTACAAGGGCAGGAGCAGCAAGCGGACAGGATCGCATTATTACAATTTCAAATTGAAGAATTATCGGCGTTGAACTTGCATGAAAATGAAATTGAAACTTTGTATCAAGAACATCAAATGCTGCATCATGCAAAAGAGTATTTGCAAAAAAGTCAGCAAATACATGGGTTATTGAATTCCGAAGATGAGCCTAACCTGTGTACTGGCTTAAATCAGATTCTGCAGCTCCTCAGTCAATTACCAGCAGAACAAGCGCCGATTAAAAATACCTTTGAATTAATTAATGGCGCATTGATTCAATGCGAAGAAGCAATCGATGAAATGCAGCAATTTGTTGATCGGGTGCATCTGGATCCAGAACGGTTAGATGAAATAGAAACGCGGATGAGTCTAATCCATCAGCTTGCGCGTAAATATCATATTGATAGCAGCCAGCTTCATGAACATGCGTCGAACTTGCAAAAAGAGTTAGATAGTTTGCAAGACAGCGAGAGCAGATTGGCACAATTAAAAACAGAACATCGTCAGCTGGTTGCAGCCTATGAAGCCGCTGCCCTTAAATTAAGAAAAGAGCGGCAAGGACAAGCTAAAAAATTGGCCAAGGAAATTACAGGCAGCATTCAGCAGCTGGGTATGCCTAAAGGCTGGGTCGAAATCGAAATCACTCCACTGGAAAAAATGCAGGTTCATGGAATGGATAAGGTGGAATATAAAGTATGCACAAATCCGGGCATGGAACTTGATTCGCTCAGTAAAGTAGCTTCAGGCGGTGAACTTTCTCGAATTAGCTTGTCCATACAAATGATTACCGCCCAACAAGGGACAACACCTACTTTATTGTTTGATGAAGTGGATGTAGGTATTGGTGGTGCTACAGCCGCCCTGGTAGGTCAGATGCTTCGTAAATTAGGTGAACGGTTACAAGTATTTTGTGTCACACACCAACCTCAGGTTGCCGCCTCAGCGCATAACCATTTTATGGTGGAAAAGCGAAGCGATAATAAAGAAACATTTACCAGAATTTCCTTGTTACAGTCTGCTGAAAAAGTTGATGAAATTGCGCGTATGTTGGGAGGCTTGACCATAACAGAGCAAACACGTTCTCATGCTAAGGAATTATTACTACAGAGTAATTAATTCATTAAAAATCGACCCGCCTTCTATCCTGGGTGTAGCATCGCAGAACCCAGGCTAAAATAAGTCAACTGAATCATTTTTAATAAAAATGATATTGATTTCCACCCGCATATTTAGCGGTATACATTGCACTATCGGCTTTTTTCATTAACTCAGTAATATCATGCCCATGTTCAGGATAGGTAACAATGCCAATACTGGCTCCAATTTGCATGGATTGCTCGCAAATAATGATGGGTTTCCTGATGATTTTCAGGGTCTTATCCGCAACAATCGCTGCGTCTTGAGGTGCTTTGATTTCTGTGAGCACCACGATGAACTCATCGCCTCCTGTACGTGCAAGCAGATCACTGGCTCGAAAGGATTTATTTAATCTTGAAGTCACTTCCTTAAGCAGATTATCGCCTACATCATGACCAAAGGTATCATTAACATTTTTAAACTTATCAAGATCAATAAACATAATCGCAAAAATGCGCTCATGCCGTTTGGCAAGGGCAAGTGTCTTTATTAATTCTTCATACAAAAGCTGACGGTTGGGTAACCCCGTTAAGATATCATGATAAGCGAGATAGCGAATTTTTTCCCTGTTCAGTATCTGTTCATTGATGTCTTCTACTTGAACAATAAAATATAAGGGGGCACCCGTGTGGGTATTGCGCAAAATAGACCGGGTAATTGCTACCCAGGCAAAGGTTCCATTTTTACGGATGCGTTTTTCAATTTGATAATAACGATCTTTGCCTTCAATCACGCGCTGGATTTGGTTACTCTCGTTTGCTAAGTCATCAGGGTAAACAATATCATGAAGGCTTAATTGTTCTAACGCTTCTTTTTTATAGCCGGTGATCTCACAAAGAGCACGGTTTACTTGTAAAAATTGACCATCTAACGATTGGATAGCCATGCCTATGGGTGCGTTGTCCATAATGGAGCGGAATCGTGCTTCACTTTCTCTTAACATGAGCTCCGCTTCTTTGCGCTCAGTAATATCTACAACCTGCACAATAAAGTATAACGGGTCCTCCGTGTCGATATCACGAACAAGTGAGCGAGTTGCCAATACCCAAATAATCGTTTCATCTTTACGTACGTAACGTTTTTCAAGTTGATAAGAATCAATTTTGCCATCTAGCAATTCTTGTACTTTTAATGCAGCGATTGAAAAGTCTTCAGCATAAGTGAGCTTTTTATAATTCATCCGTTCAAGCTCGTCTTTATCGTAACCCGTAATTCTGCAAAAAGCAGGATTGATATCTAATAATTGACCATCAAGTGAAATAGTAACAATCCCTGATGGCGCATGATCGACTATGTTTCGCAGATAAGCTTCATTGTTTTTACGGGTATTTTCAGCCTCTTTACGTAAGGTAATGTCTTCTATTTGGGCAATAAAATACAGTGGATTATCCGTAGAATCATCTCTAATGAGTGAGCGAGTGACTTGTACCCATATAATTTTACCATCTTTTCGGAGGTAACGCTTTTCAAGCCTATAGGAGTTGATTTTTCCTTCAATTAATTGCTGCACATTATAGTTATCTACTGCGAGATCATCATCCAGGCTCAATGCCCTATAATTCATGCCTTCTAACTCTTCCTTGAAATAACCTGTAATCTCACAGTAGCCGGGATTAACTTGCAATAGATCTCCGTTAATAGACATAGTCACAATGCCGGTGGGGGCATTTTCAATGATATTCCGAAGATGTTGTTCCGTTTGCAGATATACGCGATCAGGGGCATTCTCTGCAGATTGGAGGGAGCCTTCGGAGGTTTCATTTCTTTTTGCACACATTTATTTTCGTCCGTCCCCAAATTTATGGTAACTGTTTAAAGCCCACCTGCCCACACTGGCCGTTGTAGAAATAGTCGTAAAGGTACAATGGTCGTCGACCTGTATTCACGAAGATTTGGCCGCTCGTCGTGCTATCAATCCATTGTACAACAGTAGGGGTTGCACTATTGCTCGGGGGATTACCGTCAACTGCGCTGAAATGGTATTGCATTGCTGGTGTACTTAATGGCCCCATTAAAATCGCCATATTTATTCCTGCAGGCACCTCATCTTTTGAGTTATAAGTTCCTGGGGGCCATTGGGCTTTGGGCAAGTCTATGAACATCGAGTCAATGCCGACATCAAGAAGCGCTGTACCACAGAACTGATTGGGTAGCGGAGAGTTGGGAAAACTATAACACCCTGCCTGAGGATAAAAGTCACCAGGCACGTTTGGGTCAGGTGTTAATTTGACCACATTGTATTGATTGTTGGTTGTAATTCCCAGCGTTAATCCTGTAGCGGTCATACCATCATTTGGTGTGAGGTAATAACCTGGACTTAGATTGGTTCCATTTTGTGCATTGGTTAAATGAAGAAAAGCATTAGCCGTAGGTGAGTTAAATAAATCTCCGGCGGTAGTACTGTTTCGGTTAAAACCAACACCCAGGTAATGCAGAACGGGCAAGGGTGGGTTGGAATAGCACGACTTGGTGGTGGGGCCACTACAGTAGGCTTTGTCAATTCCAAGAACCATAATAGGGTAAGTTTGTACTGTACCACTGGCTGTTTTTACTCTTACCGGTGCAAGGTAGTAATTTCCTGAATAAGTATTACCGCTGCTGTCATAATATTTAACGCCCGGTGCCCCTGGGCCGATTACGCCAGGGGTTCTAGGAAGCTCATCGCTCGGAACAATAACTCCTAAAGAACCCGTATCAATCGTGAAATGAGTGAGAGTATCTGTTGCCGAGGTCACATTGTAGCCTACATCAGCCATTATCTGTAAGGCATTAGGTAGTGTTTGTACTAACGGTACTTGATAACTTGTACTGCCATAACTACACGGCGGCGTATTTTGTTGCAGCACCTGGGTTACCCCAAGCGCGGCACCATTATTGGTACTATCACTAATCCAGGCATTGATCGAAATGTTGTTCGGAAATGGTTGGCCACTGTAGGTAAAAGTTACTGATCCAGTGCTCGTCGTTGTTGATGTTGGCGAAATTACTCCGTCTGGTGCACCATAAACATCCACATGGATTGGGTTGCTCTCGCTGGGAATAATTGGCTTTCCTTGCGAATTACACATGGTCATACTGATTGTAAATTGCTGCGAAGGGTTTGGGGTATTTCCAATAGGATTGTTAACTTGAGTTACTGTTGGCGTAAATGCAATGACATCCGCTTGGCATGTCGGCGGTGTAAGCGGAATAATTGCAGCTTTCGTGTTGCTCACCGAAAAGAGGCAATATCCATTGCCTTGCAAGTGACACCCTGAGAGCGCATAACCAGGTGTATTTAATTTGATCCCAGCTTGTGGATAGGTATGATTGGGTATGGTTGTAAGAATACTTAATGTTAAGGCTGAAACATTATAATTTTGACAAGAAACAGCTCTTTTTCCGTTTAAGCATAGGGTAAGATTCACTTGGGCAGGAATCCCTGTTGCAGAAACATTAAACAACGTACTCCCCCCAGAGTAAACGTTGTGACACACCATCAATAGAAATACAACGACTGTATTCCTTAAATTTTTTATCATCATCAGTTAATCCATAAACTATAAGTTGAGTTAAAAAGTAGTTGGTCCCATTCAGTTTTTTCGCCTAGCTCCTTTCTGAATATTAAGTACTTACTCAGGAGGTTTTACTGAAAGAATCTTGACATAAATAAAAGAGTTTGTAACTACAACTAACGCTACTGAGCAGAAATTGATTTCATTTGATTTCGATTCCAACTCTTTTTGTATCCAAGCAGATGGAGTTTTCGGCAAGCGTGCGTGCAGGACGATGGGGCTTTTATTCACTTAAAGTCTCGATGATGTGAACAGACGGCTATGTTAAACAGGCAATAAAATGCGGACAATTCCTTGATGAATCATGGGATTAGGTCAAGGGTTTATAGTGAATTATATTCTTAAAAATGACTGCAGATATAGCTCATCCTCTTCCGATGTCCAGTTCTATTTGGTCTATAATTTAGTACGAAGTCTATTTATAAGCACTTACGCTATCAAACAACATGGAATGAGTTGAATATGTCAAATAATGATCCTGCGTCACAGAAACCGATACTAACGAAATCAGTACCCTATGAAGGCATTACTACGTTCTTCAGATCGGAGTACACACGAAATCTCCAAGGTGTAGATCTTGCCGTTTATGGAGTCCCCTTTGATTTAAGTACTTTCAATCGCTCAGGTGCACGGTTTGGACCTCGAAGCATTCGAGATCTTTCATGCTATCTAAGTATACTTGGGACTTGTTGGCCGCATACATATCGATTAAATGAAAAATTTAAAATTATTGATTATGGGGATATTGGCTTTTTTCCTGGTCAAATTAATCATATGTTGGAAAACGTTGAGGGCGCTATCAATGAACTGTGCTCACACGGTATTTTTACCTTGGGATTGGGTGGTGATCACTTAGTTGCTTATCCCGCTATAAAAGCGCTAGCAGGTAAACATGGAAAGCTATCATTAATCCATTTTGATGCACATACCGATACAGTTCAAATGCCTCATTTGACTCATGGAAGCATGTTTTATTACGCGGCTAAAGAAGGACTTATCGATCCTGAGTATTCTGTTCAAATTGGCATCCGTACAAGTGTTCCAGAAACACCCAAGTTACATGTAATTACTGCAAATCAATGTTTCCAAATGGGGAGCCAAGGTGTAGTAGAACAAATAAAAAAAATAGTTGGCGATCGAAAATGTTATATAAGCCTTGATGTGGATTGCATGGATCCTGCGTTCACCCTGGTACAGGAACTCCGATGCCAGGTGGATTATCTTCTGCAATGCAGCGAGAAATTTTATGGGGCCTAGTGGGATTGAACATGGTTGGCGGTGATGTTGTTGAGGTCTCTCCGCCCTATGATGTAGCTCAAACAACTGCTCTAGTAGGTGCCACCGTTGCGATAGATATGCTACATATTCTTGGTGATGCAAAATTACGTCTTGGCTAAAGTGCTCCGTGCTTTATCCATTCCCGATGCGCCTATAACAATGACATTACCCCATTGTTATAGGGCCTAATGAAATGGCAACACGGCACAAATCGTCTGGAAGCCTGCTTTAATGGCATGGCTTTTTCCAAGGTAAGGATAGAGCGTTTTGTAGAGAACTTAAGCTCTATTTTATTGCGGTTTTAATGCTTCACCTAGTGAAATAAAATGATAGCCATGCACTTCAAACATATGCAATAAGTCATCTAAAAAATAACTGTTTAGTAAATTAGCATGTATGAGTAGGACTTGTTTTCCAGGAGTATTTTTTTCAGCAGTTAATGTTCGTTGCCAAACATATTTAAGATATCGTTTTTTAAAATCAGTTATCGAGGCAGATGGATTTTGTTTGAGACGTTTCACTAATTCTTCGTTAAACTCAAAGTCTCTGCTGTCAATTGTGACTGGGGCAACAATATAATGATTCTCATTGAGATAGTGACGAATAACACTTTTCCGCCACAATTTACCTTCAGAAAGGTATGGGTAGCGGAAGTATTTAGGCTTTGACATATAATGGGTAAGAATTACATCTGCTTTAATCAAATCATCAATGTATTGTTCACAAGAAACATGCTTTAAATTCAAATGGGAATAAGTATGATTTCCCAACTCTAATCCATTTTGTTGAAATAGTTTAAATTGTGCTACGGTTTCTTGGTTGACTCGGTTGCCAATGATAAACGCTATTGCAGGAACTTGATGTTTCACCAGGCTATGGACCATCTGCTCAATGGCCTGTGGGGGCGCATCAATAAGAGGCAAGTCATCAATGGTAATTGCAATGTCACGTTGTTGTGCACAGCAAATGCCAATAAATAGAAAAAATAAAGCGATACTGTGAGGTAGAGTTTTTCGCAACAGATTCCTCCAAAAGCTTATTTGAGCTAACAACAGCATATTAAATTCATAGTGTATAAATGATTTAGGCAATCAATTTAACGCTCTCAATTTTAGTGCATTATTGCTTATTTAAGAACACAAATCATTTGCTTTATAGCGAAATATAATTTTGGGTTTAGCTGATACCAAAGTTTTTGATGCCTTTGTTTTCCTCGATTGGATAGGAGAATTCAGTTCGAGTTGCGTCGCCTCTATGGAAAATCCAGCGAGTTGTTTTGGCATAATAAAAAATGAAAGTAAGGAATGTGACTCAAATTCCCATCCCTACCAGTTGAGTTGATAGGGATTTTTAAAGAAAGAAAATGCATTAAATTGCATTAACACGCTCTGGTAAGTCTGCAATAAATTCTTGTGTTGCAGTGAGCTCATCTTCTTGCAGCGCAAATAATCGATGTTGATTATAAACAGGATTCATTTTTGCCTTCGCAAGTACGCTAGCTAATGAAGAACCATTTGTTTGGCGAATTTCTGTTTTCAAGTTCTCAAGTGCCACTTTTTTCTTTCCAGCAATTTCATCGCCAAGCCAAACCGTATCCAAATGTTTTCTTTCATATTTTTCAATCAGAGAAACAGTATGTTCAGCCTGCCATTCTGTTGATGGACGTTCCACATCTTGGGCTAATTTGACTTCTACTTCTTTTTCAATACCTAATTGTTTATTCAATGCCTCTGTCAGAGTAAGTATCTTAGGTTGCGAGGGGTGAACATCACCAGAGACTGAACGATTCATTTTACTTGCCAAACAATCCCAACCTGCTGCGAGAAAATACACTGGTGAAGCCAGAACTTTGAGCAGGAACGTTGGAATATCTGCGTTTTGATGGTCTGCTTCAGAACCGAGACGCTCTTCCAATAATGTTTTTGCTTTGTGATTCACTCCAACAAAATAATGAGCATCTTCGAAGCCCTCACAGATAATGGCTACAAGTGCAGACAGGATTTGAGGCACACCGGGCATGCGATCAGAAGTGAGTGCAACACTCACTAAATGCCCCAAAAAAAGCAAGATGCGTAGTGGTGTAATCGTTAATTTTAATAGGAGGCGGAATGGGTTAAGTAGCTGCAACCAATTCTCAGTATTCCATACATGGGCGAGTACATCAGCGATTTCCTGGTACGTGCGCTGGAATACATTGGTCTTCTTTTGGGCATCCGTATCTGCATCCGGGGCGGTTGCCTCATAGACCATTTCCAAGGATTCTAATGAGTTTTGTATATTAAAAAATATAGCGGATAATCCAGTAATGATCGGATTAATCACGCCCATAATAAAACTGGGCATTCTTTTCATCCACTCAAATAAAGGACGTGCACTGGTTGCTACAGTCCACCAGGTGCCCGCGGTACACACAGTAAGCGCAATGGCTAAGCTGACTAAAAGAACAGCCATGGCGGCCATAAAGAGATTACGAACGGTTAGGCCTTGGCTCAAGTCATTGCGAAGTCGCATATACCAGCTGTTGAGGGTATCATTGTTGATGAGATCGGTGACCGTATTATAAATCAACATTCCATAAGCAGCCCCAGCAACTATAGCCATGGGCACAATGAAAATGGGCCAAAAAGCAAAGGGGATGGCGGCTATCAAAGGAATCACGCTAAAGGCTTCGACAATGAGGTAGGTGCTACCAAGCCCCATAAAGGTTGCCGCGAGAAGACTGAAACCTTTAACAATCTGAAATGTGGACCGGCGTTTTTCTAAACGTGCTTGCCATTCATTTTGTTCATGGTTTTTCAGCCATTGACTTAATTCTTCGGCGTAAGCAGATTGTTTTTTCTTTTCTTTGGTTGCAAATAATTGCAAGGCGAACCATTTTTCCATATCCGCGAGTGTTTTTTCTATTTGCTTTTTGCGTTTTCTGCTCTCTTTATTGAGTGGTTTATGATGAAACTCACTGAGCAGTTTGAGTTGGATATTATAATCTCTGAAAAATTGAGGGGTTTCCTTAGAATCAATGTCTTGAGGGAAATGCTCTAGCAAATATTCTTTGGCCAGGTGATTCTCTAAGTAATTTTGTTTAAATAACTTTTTAAAAGCGCCTTTAATATTTTGTAAATATATTTCACCTTCATAGGCTACGGAAAGACCAAAAGTAGCACAGGCTAAAAATAAAGCTGGATATAATGCATACATCCCTCCAAAACTTAAAAAGCCAAGAATTAAACTGGCTCCTACAGTAAGGGAACCCAGAGCAAGGTAACGAGGAATTTTTTTGAACTTCTTTCTATTTGCTGCCATTTATTTGCTCAACTTATGGATTGGGCTTAAAACTGTATCTCAAATGAAAATGATTATCAATAGCGATAAGATTAAAAATGAATCATTTGGTTATTTTTTTATTGAAGAAAACTTAAATTAAACAGTAGATCCCACTGCAGAATTTAGGTAAAGTGAATTTTTACGATAAAATCACCTTTTAGAATTTAATTTAACCTAGGAGTAGAAATGCGTTTGAATCAATGGATGACTTATATTGCGGTGGGCTCGGTGCTTGCTAGTACCCCGGTTTTAGCGGCAAATCCCCCTGTTCATGAACAGTTGCAAGTCCCTCAATGTCTTGCAGCAAAGATTACTACTCCTTATGAAGTCTTGGCAGAAAATAAACAATTTAAGATTATTGATATTTCTGCAGCTGATGTAAATGCCCTAAGTCATTTGGCCGATCAAGTGAATTGTGGTCGTTTTGTGAATGTAAGCCACCACATCATCGGTTCTTTACTGCAGGCAAAAAAGCAATCCGCACAAAGAATCCTTCAGAAAAAAACCATTAAAGCAGCGCAACCATCAAGCACTGTTTATGAAATTAAGCATCAAGATGAAGTCAATGCGGCATTAGAGAATGTGCAGCCAGCCAATATCTGGAATACGTTGACACAACTTACTTCGTTTCATAACCGTTCAGCGACCAAAGATACGGGAGTGGATGCAGCAAAATGGTTGAAAAAAACCTTTGATGGCATGGTCGAGGCCAGTGGTCGCACTGATACAACCTCATTTTTCGTGAAAACAGGCAGTTATTATAAGCAACCGTCATTAGTAACGGTCATCGGTAAGGACATCAATGCACCTGCAGTGGTGATTGGTGCCCATATGGATACGCTTGATGGTCGTATGCCAGGTGCTGGGGATGATGGCAGTGGTTCTTCATCTGTTATGGAAATGGCGCGAATTCTTTTGTCTTCCAAAACAACGTTTAAACGCCCTATTTACATTATTTGGTATGCTGCTGAGGAGCGTGGTTTAGTCGGCTCTCAATATGTCGTGGAACATTTTATGGATAACTCCATTCCAGTAAAAGCCGCGATCCAGTTTGATATGACCGGCTATCGTGTAAATCCTAAAGATCCAACCATGTGGGTATTTACCGATTATACCGACCAGAGCTTAAGCAATTTTGTGGCAGAATTAATTAGCACCTATGTCCAGGTTCCAGTTGCTTATTCAGAATGTGGATATGGTTGCAGCGACCATGCTTCTTGGGATGAGGTGGGAATTCCAGCCGCGTTCCCATGTGAGTCTAATTTTGAAGACCACAATCCTTACATTCATAGTTCACAAGATACTATGGACCGATTAAGCCTTGAGCACATGACTAATTTCTCGAAATTAGCCTTGGCTTTTGCTATTGAAATGGCTTCGGAGTGAGTTCATTCGCATCTTATGTGCATCTGAACGCACAGTAGTGCTGTTCTCCGATGCCCTACCTCTACAAGTAAGTCGTAGGGGGATCACAGCCATTAAGTTAAGAATCCCCTCGCCCACTTCTGGGAGAGGGGTAGGGGTGAGGTCTCATTGGCCACAATCAATACCCTCACCCACCCTAATGGGACCTTCTCCCATGCGGAGCAGGGCACTTCCTTAATTTAATTACAGTGAAGCGGGATAGACCGAGATGTGATCAAGAGATAGACGAACTCATAGAGGCGAATGGTTTCCTTCAATAAATGTGAGATGTAATGATGAATCGAGCAGTAAATAAAGTAGGGCTATTTCTGGGTATCATTTTCCTCAGTATGACGTTCACCGCAAGTGCGGGCAAGCTTCTTCCTCCCTGGTATCTCTTAAACAATCAGTTAAGTGCCACCCTAAATGCTGATCCATGTGTGAAGGTGAGCGATTTAACGGGTGATGGGCTTGAAATGGAAATCAAAGTTACTGTTTGTAATGAGGATAAAGCACATGCATTGGCCTCTTTCATCAATCGTATTCATGAATATGGGGATAAATTAGCAGTTACTGTGAAGGTTTATTCATCTGATTCTGTACCTGTTGAAGCAAATGCGCCCAGTTCTCCAGATGAAGCGGCGGAGTTGCTTAATCAAGCACTCAAAGGGAACAAATATTTTGTAAGAGCAGGCGTTGGCACAAGATACTTCGATGAGGCTGCATTTGCACTATTTAAGCCGATGATTGTGCAATATTATTCTGATGATCTTAGTGATTGGTATCTGTATACAAATGAAGTAGCCGCTAAAGCCTTCGCGGCTGTGCTTAATCTGGATCCTTATCTGGAGGGTGCTATTAAGGTGTATGCAAGTACTGAAATTCCTGAAGAAGTTAAAACGAATTAAGTATTTTTGTAGCCTGGGTCAGGCGAAGCCTTAACCCGGGTTATCATCGTTGTGAAGGGTGTCTCCCGAAAAAAGATTAAAGTGCTGGGTTAGCCAATGGTGGGCAATGATATTCTTCGGTGATTTCGTTGTCGGAATTGACTGCTTGCAAGACAATAGGAAATTTCCATAAAGAATAGAGATGTTTCAGAACATCTACCGTAGTACTACCCAAAGGCACTCTATTTTGCTGAGTGTATCTTAAGGTCATTGAGCGATCACCTTGCAAGTCAACAGAATCAATCTGAATGTCGGGTTCTAAGTAACCCAAATTATATTGCCGTGATAATGCTTCCCTTATTTTTTGATATCCTGACTCATTATGAATTGCATTCACATACAAATCTGGACTGCGGTCATCATCTATGATGTGGAATAATTTTAAATCACGAATTAACTTAGGTGATAAATACTGGGCAATAAAACTTTCATCCTTGAAATGGCGCATGGCATTATCGAGACTGCTTAGCCAATCGGTATTGGCTAAGTAAGGGAACCATGCTTTATCCTCTTCTGTAGGACTCTCACAAATCCGTTTGATGTCTTGCATCATATGATATCCCAAAGTGTAAGGATTAATGCCACTATAATAAGGGCTATTATAAGACGGTTGCATAATGACGTTAGTATGGCTTTGTAAGATTTCCAACATAAACTCATCTGTAACCAAACCTTCATCATAAAGTGCATGTAAAATCGTGTAGTGCCAAAAACATGCCCATCCTTCATTCATCACTTTGGTTTGGCCTTGAGGATAAAAATATTGGGCCATTTTGCGTACAATGCGCACGATTTCTCTTTGCCAAGGTTCTAACAAGGGCGCATTTTTTTCAATAAAATACAAAATATTTTCTTGTGGTTCTTCAGGGAAGCGTTTTTTCTTTTTCTCTTCGGCGACTTGTCTACTTTGTGGGATGGTTCGCCATAATTCATTGACTTGGGATTGCATGTAAATTTCGCGGTTTTGTTGGCGAATTTTTTCTTCCTGTATGGATAAAGGAGCAGGATGCTTGTAGCGATCTACACCATAGTTCATCAGTGCATGACAGGCATCCAAGATTGCTTCGACTTCATTGATGCCGTAGCGTTGCTCGCAATCACTGATGTATTTTCGAGCAAATACTAAATAATCGATGATGGCATCTGCAGAGGTCCACATCTTAAACAAATAATTATTTTTAAAAAAAGAGTTATGGCCATAACAAGCATGAGCAATCACCAGAGCTTGCATGGCCATAGTATTTTCTTCCATGAGATAAGAAATACATGGATTGGAATTAATCACGAGTTCATAGGCCAAACCCATTTGCCCCCGTTTATAACTTTTTTCAACGCCCACAAAATGTTTGCCAAAAGACCAATGATGATAACCAATAGGCATGCCTACGGAAGCGTAAGCATCCATCATTTGTTCGGCGGTAATCACCTCTATTTGATTGGGATAGGTATCTAATTTAAAATCTTTAGCAATGCGCGCAATTTCGCGATCGTAGTCTTGAATTAATTCAAAGGTCCATTCTGCACCAGTGGATAATGGCTTCTTCTTTTTCATGCAGTTTTCCTTTTAAATAGCTCATGAAATACGGGATAGATGTCTGCGACCGTATCAATGTTCTCCATAGCAAAATTAGGGTAGCACTCTTTCACCAATTGATAGACTTCCCATAAACTTTGATGATGGCGTGGCATGATTTCTATGTACGCAAAATATTGTAATAAAGGCATAATTTTATCTTGCAGTAATTCCTGGCAATAGGGCGAATCCGCATTCCAATTATCACCATCCGATGCTTGGGCTACATAAATATTCCAAGCCTCTGGAGGATAACGTGTCTCAATAATCGTACTCAAAAGCTCCAATGCGCTGGAAACTACAGTGCCTCCTGTTTCGCGAGAATAAAAAAACTCTTCTTCATTCACTTCTTTAGCGGATGTATGGTGGCGGATAAATACCAATTCTATTTTTTCATAATTTTTGGTAAGGAACATGTAAAGCAGAATAAAAAAGCGTTTTGCGATGTCTTTTTTCGCTTCATCCATGGAGCCGGATACGTCCATAACACAAAACATGACGGCTTGAGTGGATGGTGAAGGCACACGAACCCGAAAGTTATAGCGTAAATCAATGGTATCGATAAACGGTACAGTTTGTATTTTCTTTTTCAGGGATTCAATTTTCTTTTGTAGATCTCTTAGGATTTCAGTGTCTTGAATCGGCTGCGCTTGCAGTTGCTCTAGCTCCTCTATTGCTTCTCTTAATTGTCTTTTATAGGGGGAGGCTAAAGCAACTCGACGCCCAGTTGCTTGTTTCATAGAGCGAAGCACATTAATATTGTTCGGAATGCCGCTGGTGGTTACTCCTGCTCGTACTGTTTTGAAGGTGCTAACGCGGGCTAATTCTTTCTTAATTAAATCGGGTAATTCCAGATCTTCAAAGTACAGATCGAGAAATTCCTCTCGGGACAATTCAAAAACAAAATTATCTTCGCCTTCGCCACTGTCGCTGGCATTAGAACCATCTCCACCACTACCCGAGCTGCCACTGGGTCTTCTAATTCTATCGCCAGTAATAAAATTATCATTTCCTGGAAGCACGCGTTCTATATGTCCACCTTGGCCGCGGTGAAATATAGGCTCAGAAATATCTTTGGCTGGAATCGTTATTTGCTCACCTTGATCAATTTCGGTGATACTTCGTTTGCCCACTGCATCGGAGACGGCTCGTTTGATCTGATTTTTATAACGACGAAGAAAGCGTTGGCGATTAACCGTACTTTTTTTCCCTGCATTTTGTCGTCTATCAATCAATTGCGACATAATTTAGCCCCAAATAATCTTTTATCTTGCACTATTTGTAGTTGGGTAAGGGCAAGAGCCTACTCAAGTAAGCGTCATCACGTAGATCCCCAACTACAATTAGCAGTACCCTTGGCTTTCTCTCATGGAAGTGAAAGCGTTTTATTATTGTGACTTACGTACTCGCAAATACCATTCACAAAGCAAGCGTACTTGTTTGCGTGTATACCCTTTATCAATCATTCGAGAAATAAACTCTTCATGTTTTTTCTTATCATCTTCTGATGCTTTGGCATTGAAGGAAATTACTGGTAATAAATCCTCAGTATTGGTAAACATCTTTTTCTCAATGACGGATCTTAATTTTTCATAACTATTCCACACTGGGTTCTTACCACGATTATTGGCACGAGCACGTAAAACAAAGTTTACGACTTCATTACGAAAATCTTTCGGATTAGATATTCCTGCGGGTTTTTCTATTTTTTCAAGTTCTTGATTTAATAAAGCACGGTCAAATATTTCTCCGGTATCAGGATCTCGATAATCCTGATCTTGAATCCAGAAATCAGCATAGGTGATGTAACGGTCAAAGATATTTTGTCCGTATTCAGAATAGGATTCTAAGTAGGCTGTTTGAATTTCCTTACCAATAAATTCGACATACTTAGGTGCCAAATATTCTTTGATGAAACCTAAGTAAGACTCCTGAACTTCCTGGGGAAATTGTTCCTGCTCAATTTGGCGCTCTAATACATACATTAAATGGACAGGGTTTGCTGCAACTTCACTGTGATCAAAATTGAACACCTTGGAAAGAATTTTGAAAGCAAAGCGAGTGGATACCCCACTCATCCCCTCATCAACGCCGGCAAAATCACGATATTCTTGATATGATTTTGCTTTGGGATCAGTATCTTTTAAGCTTTCTCCATTATACACACGCATTTTGGAATAAATACTGGAGTTTTGTGGCTCTTTTAAGCGGGTTAAGACTGAAAATTGCGCTAACATGTCCAAAGTTCCTGGAGCACATTGAGCATGAGTTAGCGAACTGTTATCAATCAGTTTTTGATAAATTTTGATTTCTTCAGAAACCCGGAGACAATAAGGCACTTTCACGATATTAATACGATCTATAAATGCTTCATTGTTTTTATTGTTTCTAAATGATTGCCATTCAGATTCATTCGAATGCGCTAAAATAATTCCCTCGAATGGAATGGAAGATAAACCTTCAGTCGCATTGTAATTGCCTTCCTGCGTTGCCGTTAATAAGGGATGCAATACTTTGATGGGCGCTTTGAACATTTCGACAAATTCTAAAAGACCACGGTTTGCGCGACACAGTCCGCCCGAGTAGCTGTATGCATCAGGATCGTCTTGGGAAAAGTTTTCCAATTTACGAATATCAACTTTACCGACCAAAGATGAAATATCCTGATTGTTTTCATCACCAGGCTCTGTTTTGGATACAGCGATTTGTTTTAAACGTGAAGGTCTGACTTTAACTACTCTAAATTGGCTAATATCCCCATTGTATTCATGTAATCTTTTAACTGCCCAAGGTGACATCAAGTAACGCAAGTATCGAGAAGGGATTCCAAAACGTTCTTGGAGTAACTCGGCATCTTCTGTTGGATTAAATAAGGACAATGGTGATTCAAATACCGGCGAACCTTTTATGGCATAAAAAGGAATTTTCTCCATTAAATCTTTTAATTTTTCAGCAATAGACGATTTACCGCCTCCTACAGGTCCTAAAAGATAAAGTACTTGTTTGGTTTCTTCCAGGCCTTGAGCGGCGTGTTTTAGAAAACCGACAATTTGCTCTATCGGTTCTTCCATACCATAAAAATCTTGGAATACCGTGTATCGTGGGATGATCTTATTGGAAAAAATTCTTGATAAAACAGGATCATGGCGTGTATCAATCATTTCAGGCTCGCCAATAGCCATGAGCAAGCGCTCTGCTGGATTGGCATAAGCAGACGGGTCATTTTTACACAACTCCAGGTATTCCTCCAAACTCATCTCTTCTTCTTTGTTATCTACAAAGCGTTTGGTATAGCTGGTTAAAAAGTCTTGAGTGTTCATATGCCATCCCCTTTTATCCTTATGAAGGATATCTTGTGTTTCTTTACATTTATTGCATTTTACTGGTAAAAGCAATAAGTGAATTTTCAGCTAACTTCGTAATACTTATAAAGATTGACCTAAGAAGTTACCCCTTTATAATCATTATAGGCTAAACTAAGAAAATTGTTATATAACTCAATAAACTTAATCGCTTTTTGCAAAGGATGTACTAATCATGCCTGACACGACCGTTTATTTAAAAAACTACCAGCCCCCTTTTTTTGCAATTGAGACTGTCAATTTAAATTTTGACCTCTATGATGATCATGCCTTAGTCAGTAATGAACTTAAATTAATTCGACAACATGAAGGGCCTTTGCACTTATATGGTGATGAGCTGGAATTGGTTAGTGTGCATATGAATGGTCAAAAACTGGAGCCATCCGCCTATGTCCTGCAACCTGATGCACTCATTATTGAAAATTGTCCAGATGAGTTTGCCTTAAAGATAGTTACGCGTATCTACCCACAAAATAACACCCAATTATCCGGACTTTATCGTTCCAATCATTTGTTTTGTACCCAATGTGAGGCGGAGGGCTTTCGCCGCATCACTTATTTTCTTGACCGTCCGGATGTACTTACGACTTATACAACTCGGATTTCAGCTGATAAAAAACAGTATCCTGTTTTATTGTCTAATGGAAATTTGATCGACACTGGGACGACTGCGGATGGGCGTCATTGGGTGATTTGGCAAGATCCCTTTAAAAAACCATCCTATTTGTTTGCTTTAGTTGCTGGTGATTTAGCTTGCATCCGCGATACATTTGTAACCAGCTCCGGGCGTACCATTGATTTGCGTATTTATGTTGAGCCAGGAAATGAAGATAAGTGCCTGCACGCGATGGAATCATTGAAAAAATCCATGCGTTGGGATGAAGAAGTCTATGGGCGTGAATATGACCTCGATATTTTTATGATTGTCGCAGTCAGCGATTTTAATATGGGGGCTATGGAGAACAAAGGATTAAATATTTTTAATTCCAAATACATTCTCGCCCGGCCCGATACCGCAACGGATCAAGATTTTGCTGATGTTGAGGGGGTTGTTGCCCATGAATATTTTCATAATTGGACCGGCAATCGGGTCACCTGCCGCGATTGGTTTCAGTTAAGTTTGAAAGAAGGCTTAACAGTTTTTCGTGATCAGGAATTTTCTCGAGATATGAATTCCCGAGATGTTAACCGAATTATGGATGTTAGGGCGTTACGAAGTGCGCAATTTCCTGAAGATGCGAGTGCTATGGCACATCCTGTTCGACCAGAGTCTTATCAAGAAATCAATAATTTTTATACCGCAACCGTTTATAATAAAGGTGCCGAAGTCATTCGTATGCAGCATACATTACTTGGAAAAGACGGTTTTCGACGGGGTATGGATTTATATTTTAAACGTCACGATGGTCAGGCAGTCACTATTGATGATTTTGTTGCGGCGATGGAAGATGCCAATCATATTGATTTAACTCAATTTAAACGATGGTATAGTCAAGCAGGAACCCCAGAAGTACTGGTGAGCAGTGAATATGCACAAGGAAAGCTTACCATCAAGATGCAACAAAATTGCCCGCCAACCCCTGAATGCCATGATAAAAAACCATTCCATATCCCCATTCGCTTTGCACTATTTGATGCTCATGGTCATCAGATACCAGTCGATAAAGATATTTTGGAATTAAAGGAAAAAGAACAAAGTTTTACTTTTACGGACTTGAGTGAAAAACCCGTCATTTCATTATTACGTGAATTTTCCGCACCGATTAAATTGAAACAGGATTTGAGTCAGGACGAGTTACTCTTTTTATTACGTTATGAAACGGATGGCTTTGCCAAGTGGGATGCGGCGCAAAATCTGATTCTAAATTGCATTAAAGACTGCTTGAATCAACCCGCTAACACATGGAAAGTTCCTTCTGCTTTAATTTCAGCCTTGCAGCATGTATTACTGGATGATTCACTGGATGCTGATTTACGGGCAGAATTACTCACTCCCCCGGGGTTTGAGGATGTTGCTACGCAATTAGATCGTGTGGATGTGAGTGCCGTGGAGCATGTTCGTGATTTTTTCCATCAGCAATTAGGATGGTATTTATACGAAACAGCCCAATCACTCTACCAACAGTTATGGCAAATTGAAGACCATCGCATGAATGGCCTTGCTTATGGGCGCAGAAAATTGCGTAATGTATGCTTATGGCTCATGATGAAAGCTAAAGAAGCGGCTACTTTAGAACGGTGTGAGCAGCAGTTTATCGCCGCACAAACGATGACGGATCAAATCGCCAGTTTTTCTTTATTGGTTAACTCCACGAATCAAGGGTTGCGTGAACAAGTCATTGAAGATTTTTATAAGCAATGGTCTAAAAATGACCTGGTATTAGATAAATGGTTTGCCATTCAAGCGATGAGTGAGCTCCCCGAAACATTAACCCATGTCAAGGTGTTACTCAAACATTCCGCTTTTTGTATTAAGAATCCCAATAAAGTCCGCGCATTGATTGGCGCATTTTGTATGGGAAATCCCCGAAACTTTCATGCGTTAGATGGAAGTGGCTATCGTTTTCTAACTGAAATGTTAGTGACGCTGGATAAAATTAACCCACAAATTGCCGCCCGTTTAGCCAATCCATTTACGCGCTGGAAACGTTATGACCAATCCAGACAAGAGCTGATGCGAGAGCAACTGCAACAGTTGGCAAAGCTGGAGCTATCACGTGATTTAGCCGAGGTCGTTTCTAAAAGTTTGCTGGTAAGCTAGTGAACCGATTGGTGCCATAGCCTGCGTGATGCGAAGCCGCAAACCAGGCTATGGGCTTCATTTTCTATCTCAAAATCAATACGGCTTCGAACCCGGCTACCATAGCTCGGTATCTCCATTTAACCATAATAGGAGGATAAGGTGTCTCAACGTTTTGCAGTTATTGGTAATCCTATTGCACATAGTTTATCTCCGGTTATTCATCAATGTTTTGCTAAACAAGTGAACATACAATTGACTTATGAAAAGATTAAGGCTGATGACCCATCCTTTGAACGCTTAGTGGCTGATTTTTTTGCTCAGGAGGGTAAGGGACTCAATGTTACTTTACCTTTTAAACAACGAGCTTTTGAAATGGCACTGCAGCGTAGTCTGCGTTGTAAACAAGCTGGAGCAGCGAATACCTTATGGATGGAAGCCAACCAATTGCATGCGGACAATAGCGATGGTATTGGGCTTATTCGTGATCTGAATCATTATATTTCTGTGGAAGGCAAGCGTATCTTGATATTAGGTGCTGGAGGGGCGGCACGTGGGATAGTGCATCCCTTATTGGAAAATAGTCCTAAGGAACTGATTGTAGCCAATCGTAGCTTAGCTAAGGCGGAAGAATTTCAACGAGCTTTTCCACAAACAAAATGTGTGGGTTTTAATGAGATTAAAGGCCACTTTGATTTGGTGATTAACGCAACTTCCGCGAGTTTGGCCGGGGAGTTTATCGCTTTACCTGATCAGTGCATGTCAGCCAAGCCATTTTGTTATGATTTGTCCTACAAACAACACGGTACAACTGCTTTTGTTGAATACGCTAGAGCACTTAATTGTGATGCGGCAGATGGTTTAGGAATGTTGGTTGAACAGGCTGCAGAGGCTTTTTTTATTTGGCATAAGGTTATGCCAGAAACCCAAGAGGTACTGATGTTTTTACGTACATCTACGCAGCTGTGATACATGTGTGGCCTGGGTTAGGTGAAGCCGTAACCCGCGGCCTACTTTACTTGGATGATTCAAAAGAATAAAAAATTTTTAGAGAGAGTTACTCAAAAAAGGCGATAACTTCCTTGGCATTATTAATCGTATCTTGGAAGCCTAGCTCAAGCAATTCCCGTGTGTAGTCTCGTTCAAACAGTACAAAACTTAACAGATCGCCGGAATGTTTTTTTTCTCCTAAGAAATTGAGAAGATATCGAAGCAATGTCGGTAAGGCTTTAAAGTGTGCTTGTGCTAAAGGAGCTAGGTCTTTACTGGGACGTAAATGCAATGTGGTAATGGGACGCCATGGGGAGCGGCGCTTTTTCCATATCGACAGCAGCATGGCAATTTCGTTCATGCGATTGACCATTTCAATGTCGCGGTCAAGATTGTCCAAAAAAAGCGCATTTAACATGTTTCCAAAAATATGAGAAAAGGGAATGTCGTCATGATTGCGTAAATTTTCTTGTTCAACAAAAGTAGGCAGTGCCCGAGTTCCTAAAATTAGGATCTTATCTACTTCGAAACGAATGGCGCCACGAAGTGGAGCAGCCAAGCCCACACTCCCATCTCCATAATGAAAGCCATCAAGCAAAACTGTGGGAAAAAATAAAGGCAAGGCACTGGATGCTAAAATGTGTTCTGCCTGAACACTAACGCGTTTGCTGCCATGTCTTGGGTAATTCCAGTCTACGAACTCAGGACGGTTGTGTTCATAAAAAGAAACGGTTTGACGTGTTTCATAACAGTTACTGATGATTTCTAAGGTATCGAGGTGTCCATTTTGTATATTTTGCGCGATCTTGTTGAAATCAAGTCCATCGGCAATCATTTCTTTCAGTGGTGTCGTGTCCAATAGATGAGCCGCCTGTCGTTGTTTAATCATCATGGTGCTCATATTACGCATAACAGATTTGCTTAATGCTAAATTACTGGCTCGGTATACTTGTTGGCAATGAATTTCACTCCAAATGGTCTCCAGTTTATCAAGTGCTGTTGGGAAGTCATCGGCGTTTTCTGCAAGTACAGCCGCATTCATACTCCCGACACTAACCCCACTGACCATTTCAAAAGGTAATGTTTTTACTTGTAAAATATGACCAATAGCTTTCAAAACACCTGCTTGATAGGCGCCTCGAGCGCCGCCACCTGCCAAATAAAGGGCTTTTTTAGACATAATGATTATTTTTATCGCATTTATTTAGTATCTATGTGAAATATAGTTGAACTTACGCCGGATTAGCAAGTTCTCATTTTTAGTGTGAAAAAAATTTACACAAGTGCAGCGAAATCGGATATTATATCTTTTCATCAAAATGAGCTATTACTAAGCATGATAGAGTCTGAGATTGCGAATACGATACATGAAGCAGCTGTAATTCTTCAGGATATTCAGCGCTCAATCGATTATGATGCAGAACTATCAATTTCTAAGTTCGACTCTGACAAAGTCTCAAAAAAAGTAGTATGGATCTCACAGATTATCAAAACTACGGGTGATTCAAGCAAAGCAATGATGCAGATTGGTTCTTCTGCTAGAACCTTTCAGAATATTCCACCTACCAAGTCACTGACCATCGGCTTGAGTGCCGGCTCAATTATTTTGGCTGTATTAGATTTTCTACTTATTCCTTTTATTTATTTAGCCTGTTATCTGCTCAATACAAAAATTCCGGTAACCCGCGAGAATAATGCGAAGTGGTTTATTTCTGGGGTATTGTTTGCCCTGACCATCACGTCGATGGCTGTCCCTGCCATAGCCGTGGCAATTGCCTTTACCACAGTTGCAATCTCCTTGGCTTTGAGTTTATTTTTATTGGCTAAGGCGCTTCATGAATATTATCAAATAAGTAAAGAAAGAAGGGGTATTAGGAAGTTGCTTTCCGATGCGGAACTTGAAATGGATGCGATTCAGAGGAAGGCAGTGGGATTGACAATTGCTTTAAATAAAATGCCTACTGAATTTGAGCTGATTTCCCTATGCACCCAAATTGCATTGCTTCAAGAAGCTTTTGCAGCACAAAAGAGACACTTACTTGAACTTAAGTTAAAAGAATTGGATTTAAATAAAAAACTAGAGAATGTGAACTTGATGCAAGTAATGACTAAAGGCGTTGCTTTTAGTTTATCTGCACTGGCGTTGAGTGGTTTGATTGTCTCTTTATTTTTTCCACTAGCAGGTTTAGGAATACTAACTGCAGTATCCGCTATGTCACTTGCCTTTGTTGCAGTTCGTTTGGCAATACCCTTGTCGCAATTTATAAGTGGACGGATTCGTAGTAAATTCAACGCCAATGCAGCAAAAAGTGAGCATGCCGATACGTATGACCTTGAGCATGAACTATCAACGGATTTGATGTTAGAGAGTTTTTGGGGCAGCAAAGCAAATGCGAATGATATTTTAAAAAAAGCGCCGTCCCAAGATATCGATTATTCATCAGCGAGCACAACACCACTATTTCAAACCGGAAAGAACGCTGCTGCCCCTTCACACATCAGTGGGTATCAACCCTATATGAATGGATTGTCTTAACTTTTTCAACCGATAACCGATTATATCGGCCTATTTTTGTTTATCAATTTTTTAGACTAAAGCTCATTGCAAAAAATGAAAAACTCCTTTAAGTTAAAAAAATACCCCTCAAAGGAAGAAACCTCATGGTGAATATACTTCGCGAGCAACCTCGTGCATTCCACATGATTTTTATGTTGGAGTTATGGGAGCGGTTTGGGTTTTATACTGTACAAGGGATTTTGACTTTATTTTTTATTCGTTATTTGGGTTACAGCGATACGATTTCTTATTATACGTTCGGTGCTTATTCCGCTTTAGTTTACGGTATGGTGGTTGTCGGCGGCTATTTGGGTGATAGGCTATTAGGTACCAAGCGTACCATCGTTCTCGGTCTTATTGTTTTGGCAGCAGGTTATTTTTCTTTAGCGGTTACTGATAAAGCCCATGTTTTCCTAGCTTTAGGCCTAATTTGTGTTGGCAATGGTTTATTTAAAGCAAATCCTTCGAATTTGCTGGCAAAGTGTTATGAAGAAAATGATCCCCGCTTGCATGGCGGCTTTACCTTGTATTATATGGCAATCAACTTAGGCAGTATGATTGCGCTATTTGCAGGCCCAGCCATAGCGAGTCGCTATGGTTATTCATATGCTTATTTGATGAGTGCAATCGGTTTGTTAATTGGGTTGGCCAATTATTGGCTGCAACGTAAATTTATTGAGCACATCAATACAGATGCTGACAAACGGAAAATATCCTTTTCTCAATGGCTGATGATCTTAATTGGGATATTCATTCTTACCGAGTGTTCTGCTTATTTATTACAACATGTAATGCTTGCTAAAAATTTATTTTGGTTTATTACCCTTGCGGTCATTGCTTATTATCTTTTTATGACCCGTAAAGAAAGTAAAATTGTCCGCAGACGCATGCTGGTTGCTTTGGCCTTGATGCTGGAAGCAATCATTTTCTTTACTTTATATCAACAGATGCCCACTTCCTTAAATTTATTTGCAGTACATAATGTAATCCCAGTTTTCTTTGGCATCACTATTGATGCACAAAGTTTTCAGGCATTAAATCCCATCTGGATTGTATTAATGAGTCCTGTTTTGGCCTATTTTTATGATCTTCTCAATAAGAAAGGCATCCAGTTTTCTATTCCTTATAAATTTTCGTTAGGGATGACCATGTGTGGGATAAGCTTTTTAATGCTCTTTTTTGCACGCTATTTTTATACAGACCAGGGCATGGTTTCTTCTTGGTGGCTAATCATAAGTTATTTGTTTCAAAGTCTTGGTGAATTGTTGGTATCTGCACTGGGTGTCGCGATGGTTGCAGAATTAGTACCCACGCAAATCGTCGGTTTTGTGATGGGGATGTGGTTTTTAACTTCCGCGATAGCAGGATTTATTGGCGCTACCGTCGCCTCATATACAGCACTTCCCGAACACATTAAACCCGGGGTGGACTCATTGATGATTTATACCTATGTATTTGCCTGTATTGGCCTTGTCACCTTAATTATTGCGTTGCTGATGTGGTTATTATCGCCGCGATTAAGTCGCTATATTGCGGTGAAAAAGACAGACTTGCACCAAGAAGCACAAGAAGCAGAATTCTCTGTGTCTAAGTGCTTTATAGTACAACCATGAGCCGAGTCATTTCATGGATAAAAAATAACAGGATAGAACCATGATTAAATCATGGTTCTAATTTGGAAGAATCATTTTAACCTCAATTCACTCGCGAATTGAGGTTAACTGAATTTAATCTTATCTCCAGTGGCCGCGGCCGCCGTGACCGCCGCGCCAACCATGCCAGCCGCCATGCCAGCCACCACCGTGCCAACCGCGACCAGACCAGCCACGCCCACCCCAATAACCCCAGTTTCCACGATGACCCCAGCCAGAGTAGTAGTAACCACCACTTGGATAGTAGTAACTTGAGTAGTAACTTGGATAATAGCCGGAATAATAGTAGCCCCCGGGATAAGAGGAGACATAACAACCGCTTAATAGGAGTGTAGGTACAAACACTAGTGCTGCGATAACAAGTTTTTTCATGTTCGCTTCCTTCGTCAATGTTCGTACATTAATTATACTTCACGGCCATAAGTTAATCAAAAAAGTTGTAAATTTTGCAGCCTTATTGCTGATAACTTCATATTTATCAAGGAGTTTTTAAGATAAATTGGATAAACTGTGTTCATATGGATGGATTCTATTGTACTATTGTGCAGTACTAGGTAATAAAGTTGAAAAATTGTAATCGAGGTGAAGCGTTGTGACGTCCAGATTCCATATTAGACCCTGGGGCAATCGTTTACAGCCATTAAACTGAAGGATCGCTGAGCATATTCCACTTCTGCGTTCTGTGGCGAGCCCTCATAATCCAAGAATAACCCAACATCACTGGCTCCCGGGAACAAGGCACGGGACGTAGACAAGATTTTTTAAAGCGCTAAGTTTGTCTTCACCCAACTGCGATAATGAGAAAGAAATGAACATCTTAATTAGCCTACGATCTCAAAAATTGATAAGGAAGTATTGGTTAGCATCAGGTGCTGAAGTCGATGAACTTCCTTCTATTACGTCGTCTATTGATCTGATCACGTTGATAAATTGGTTAAATAAAGGACAGTTGAATCATTTCAATAAGTCAAAAGCAGAACAACAAAAAATCGAATTTATTATGGTATCCCTACGAAATGAGCTGTTGCGCGATTTATTTGCAGCTATGAAAGGGGATGACATCAAATTGCCCAAAGAAGATAAAGACGAGTCGGTGACAGACAAAATCAAGTTTGCCTTACTTACCGCGGCAGGCATTTTGGTCGCTGCTTGTCAGGGATTTGATGGTATCGTCACCATATTGAGCATTTTCGAGTTGTCCCCGTCAGTGATTCTTGCTGCTGGATTTTTATTTTCATTTCTTTCTGTAATCGTTTTTTGCGGGTTTGATTTAGTCAAAGTATCAAATGCTTTGGGAGTCAAGCTTAGCGAGGCTTATAAATTATTAGATGCCTACTTGTGGCAATTACAGATGATTAAATCCATAAGAAAAAAAGTCGAGAGATACGATTTTTCAGATTCAGAGATGTCTCCAAGTGATTTACAACAATTAAAAAAAATAATTTCCATGTTGCAAACACGTTTTCAATCGCTGACAGAGGCCAGTAAGCAATTTGAGCAGGCGCTTCATAGTGACGACATGCAAATGGCCAAAACGCTAATTTCAGGAGCTTCTGCAGTCCTTTTCTTGGGCGGCGGTTTTTTTGCAGGCCAATCAGTAGCACTTTTTATATCCAGTCTCTTTGTCTCTTCAATAATTTCGACTTTTTGGCCGGTATTTATTTTTAGTACTCTAGTTGGAATAGCCGCATTAAGTCTTTATTGGTATGTTGAGCGCCCTGGACTAAATAAGTTAATAAGCAGCTGGTTTGGCCTGAATGAAGAAAATGTACATAAATTATGTGATAAGGATTTGATAATAAAGGAAACAAAAAAGCTTGCTAATTTAGAGAGTAAAATAATTAATGCATCCAGATTAGCGAATAGACTGGCTCAGTTAGGGGACCGTGTTTGCGTTAGCGAGGATGAACCTACAGCGGAACGGGCAGTCATCATTAAAATAAAAGCAAGCAGTAATTATTATTCCTTCCTTAAACCTCCGGATTTATTACCGCCTATTTCCAGTGAGCAGGAAAATTTAGATAAGACCCTATGTTTTTGCATCTAGAGCTGGTTGGCATTGGATACAAGTAATCCATTCTTTAGAATTTGGTCTGCTTTTTGAAGTTATATATTTAAGATATCTTTTACGAAAGGAATGGTTATTTTTCGTTGCGCGGCAAGTGAGGCATCATCCAAACGGTTAAGCAAATTGTGCAAATCATGCATATTTCGCGAACATCGATTGAGGAGGAATTGCCCTACACTATTGGGTAAATCAAATCCTCGTTTTAAAGCATGCAGTTTTAAGGTATTAATTTTATCTTCATCATTTAATTCCATTAACTGGATGACCAAACCCCAACTTAATCTAGAGCGTAAGTCAGCTAACTGGATGGGGATTGTGGTTGGTGATTGATTTCCCGAAATGATTAAAGTACTTTTTTCCATGTCTTTGATTTTATTGTATAAATGGAATAAGGCCTCTTCCCATTCAGAATCTTTGGCAATCATGTCTATATCATCAATACAGATTAATTCTTGTTCTTCCACACCTTCTATGGTTTGCGGTCCCCATTCTTTAAGAAGAGTTAAAGGGAGATAGATGGCGGTTTGAGTGGAATTAACGGCTTGACAACAGGCTTGCAATAAGTGAGTTTTTCCACTACCTGTATTGCCCCACAGATAAAGCAACCGATCTTCTCTTTGCGTGAGCATGTTATGCAATTGTTGTTGCAGGAGTTTATTCGAACCCCAGTTGAAATCAGCTAGGGTTGATTCATCATTTAATTTTATAGCCAGTGCTAATTGCTTATTCATTATGATGGTTCTTTTTTGGGCCAAGCTTTTCTGCCCCATGTCCAGATATAATCAATATAAGTAATTGCTGTAGTAAACGTCGTTAATAGGATCAAGACATTAAGGAGGTAGGGAGGAAATTCAAAATAAGCTAATTCAAATAAACACGAGGTAACAAGCGTTAATTGTAATGCCGTATTAATCTTACTGAGTAATGTGGGTTGAAAGTCCAGTTTACGGCGTATAAATCGATACCAAGCCAGGACCCCTAAGGAAATTGTCAAATCTCTGAGAAAAACTAAAATGACCAGCCACCAAGGCAAAACGCCAATTAAGGCTAAAGAGATGAAGCTGGTGGCAATTAATAATTTATCAGCGAGCGGATCAATGAACGAACCAAAAAAACTTTGCCAGTTAAAACTTCGGGCTAAAAAACCATCCAAACCATCACTTAATCCAGCGAATATAAATAAATAAAAAGCAATAGTGTACTCATGATGGTATAAATAAAATGTGAAAGGCCCAATTAATAGGAGACGTAATAAAGTCAGAGCATTTGGAATGTATTTTAATATCATAGGCCATACGATAATTTAATAACCCTTGTCTGCCCGCACCTTTGACGATTAATTTAGGGATTGGATTTTGAAGGGAATATGTGTTTTGCTAAACAATAAATCTAGTGTATACAATACTCGTAGTTCTGTCACTTATGTTTCTCTTCATTTTTACGGTACATAATCACGGTATTACCTATCATTTGTACGAGTTCTGCATGCAGTTGCTCGCATAGCTCACCTGCCATAATCAGTCGGTCTTCTTTTTCAGCGCCGTTAATTTTTACCTTTATTAATTCGTGCGAAAGTAATGCAACATCAGTTTCTGCGATAACTGCTTCAGTTAATCCTTTGGCTCCAAGAAGTACGACAGGTTTTAAGTGATGTGCTTGTGCTTTAAGCGCTTTTTTGAGTGCGGTATCCACTGTAACGTTTCCTTAATACCCTCCAATAATGCAATTATTTTGGAGGTTGATTGATAAAATGGCAAATTATTGCACGTTTTGCTGGGAAAAGGTAGTGAAATTCAGTATCATAGGTCTAATTGATACTCATAAATAAATTTATGAAGCGTACTAAAAGCAGTAAACGGTGGTTGCAAGAGCACTTTGATGATGTTTATGTAAAAAAAGCACAAGCAGAGGGCTATCGTAGCCGTGCCGTATACAAATTAAAAGAGGTTGACGAGAAAGAGTCATTGCTTAAACCCGGGATGACTGTAGTTGATCTAGGGGCGGCCCCTGGAGGGTGGACTCAGTATGTATCTGAACGCTTACAAGGGCGCGGCCGCATCGTCGCTTTGGACATATTGCCTATGGATGCCTTACCTGATGTCGATGTTATTCTCGGTGATTTTCGCGAGGATGAAGTGTTGCAAAAACTGATGGATCTAATTCCAGAGCGCAGTGTTGACTTGTTATTATCAGATATGGCCCCAAATATGAGTGGCTCCGCTGCGATTGATATTCCCCGAGCCATGTATTTGGTGGAACTGGCTTTTGATTTTGCGGAAAAAATGTTAAAACCTGGTGGGTCAATGCTGATTAAAATCTTTCACGGGGTTGGCTTTGATGATTTAGTAAAACAGGCGAGAGCTTCTTTTGAGAAAGTCGTGATTCGGAAGCCTTCAGCTTCGCGAGCTCGCTCAAAAGAAACCTATTTGCTGGCAAAGGGATACAATTTATAGTAACTTTATGATCTAAAGGAATTCGATCATAAAATAAAGCTGTACGTCACTAACGAGGTTAATACTTTGAACGACATGGTTAAGAATTTATTTTTATGGCTGATTATAGCAATTGTGCTTGTTTCAGTTTTCAGTAATTTCGGCCCTCGAAACTCGGTCGCTGAGAAACTCTCTTACAGCCAGTTTTTGAAAGAAGTCGATCAAGGTATGGTTAATTCAGTCACCATTGAGGATGATAAAATCATCAAAGGGATGACGAAAAATAACAAACGTTTTGTTACCTACATGCCGATGCAAGATAACGCTTTGCTTGGTGAATTATTGAAAAGCAAAGTCGATGTAAGTGGCCAAGAAAAGCAACAAGAAAGCTTCCTTCTCCATTTATTTATCAACTGGTTCCCCATGTTGCTTTTAATTGGGGTATGGGTTTTTTTCATGCGCCAGATGCAAGGCGGGGGTGGTCGAGGGGCAATGTCTTTTGGCCGTTCACGAGCACGCTTGCTAGGTGAAGATCAAGTTAAAGTAACTTTTGCGGATGTTGCTGGGGTCGACGAAGCGAAAGAGGAAGTTAAAGAATTAGTTGATTTTTTACGCGACCCTACCAAATTCCAAAATCTGGGTGGACGTATTCCCCGCGGTGTATTATTAGTTGGCTCTCCAGGAACCGGTAAAACTCTTTTAGCTCGAGCTGTTGCAGGTGAAGCTAAGGTACCCTTCTTCACCATTTCAGGTTCTGATTTTGTTGAAATGTTTGTTGGTGTGGGTGCATCTCGTGTTCGTGATATGTTTGAACAAGCTAAAAAACATGCTCCCTGCATTATTTTCATAGATGAGATTGATGCCGTAGGTCGCCACCGTGGTGCAGGTCTTGGCGGAGGTCATGATGAACGTGAACAAACGCTAAACCAATTGCTGGTTGAAATGGATGGTTTTGAAGGCAGTGAAGGGGTCATTGTTGTTGCAGCAACAAACCGTCCGGATGTTTTGGACCCTGCATTATTACGTCCAGGCCGATTTGATCGCCAGGTTGTAGTTCCTTTACCGGATATTCGAGGTCGGGAACAAATATTAAGAGTGCATTTGCAAAAGGTTCCAGTCGATGGCAATGTGGACATTATGGCAATTGCTCGAGGTACTCCAGGATTCTCAGGAGCAGATTTAGCAAATCTTGTGAACGAAGCTGCTTTATTTGCCGCGCGTGCTAATAAACGTAAAGTCAGCATGATAGAGCTGGATAAAGCAAAAGATAAAATCATGATGGGGGCTGAACGGCGCTCTATGGTGATGGATGATAATGAGAAAAAACTGACTGCTTACCATGAAGCAGGTCATGCGATTGTAGGTTTAAGTGTCCCAGAGCATGATCCTGTTTATAAAGTCTCTATAATTCCACGAGGTCGTGCTCTTGGTGTGACGATGTTCTTACCAGAACAAGATAGATACAGCCACAGTAAACGACGTCTGGAAAGCCAATTATCGAGTTTATTTGGTGGCCGAATTGCAGAAGAACTTATTTTTGGTGCGGATAGCGTGACCACCGGTGCGTCGAATGACATTATGCGTTCCACTGAAATCGCGCGTAAAATGGTCACGACTTGGGGCTTATCAACTTTGGGGCCGCTTACTTTTGGCGAAGAAGAAGAGGAAGTATTTTTAGGTCGTTCAATGAATAAACATAAGGAAATGTCAGATAGAACGGCGCAACAAATTGATGATGAAGTACGTGCAATTATCGATAGAAATTACAAGCGTGCCAAGGAAATTTTGGTTTCCAATATGGATAAATTGCACTTAATGGCTCAAAGCCTAATTAAATACGAAACTATAGACTTCAAGCAAATACAAGAGATTATGTCCGGTAAAGAGCCTTCTCCTCCGGAAGATTGGGGCTCATCAAAACCTTTAGATGGTGCCGAAGTGGTAAATAACTCGCCAGAAAAACCATCAGAGCATGAAGTGATTGTAAATCCTGCTGAAGAGCACTGATACCATTAGTGAGAGAAGCAGGTGAACATAAAGCAATTTTCAGGTTGGCTTGAACGCCAACCTTTCTTAAAAAATTCCCCAGAAAAACCACTCATTATGGGTATATTAAATGTCACTCCAGATTCTTTTTCTGATGGAGGCAAATTTTTATCTATAGGCAGGGCGTGTGAACATGCATTTCACTTAATTAGCCAAGGCGCTGATTTAATTGATATTGGGGGACAATCTACTCGACCTGGAGCACAGTCTGTTCCAATAGATGCAGAATTAAATCGTGTTATTCCTGTTATCGAACAAATCCGCGCTAATTCAGATGTTTGCATCTCAATCGATACAAATAAACCCGAAGTAATGGAGGCTGCGGTGGCCGCAGGTGCTAACGTCATCAATGATGTTTATGCTTTACGTAGCCAAGGAGCGCTTGAAATGGCTGCGAAACTTGCCGTTCCTGTTTGCTTGATGCACATGCAAGGAGAGCCTCACAATATGCAACACCAGCCCTATTATCCACATGGCGTGCTTACTGAAGTGACTCAGTTTTTTTCAGAACGTATTGCTGAGTGTGAGCGTGTGGGGATTAAAAAAACAAATATAATCCTAGATCCAGGCTTTGGATTTGGAAAACAAGTACAAGATAATTTGCTCTTAGTCAAAAATCTTGATAGCTTTGCAACATTTGCAATGCCGCTGCTTTTAGGGGTTTCACGTAAAAGCACAATTGGAGCAGTACTTGCTAAAGAGGTGGGTGAGCGGTTGATAGGAAGTATAGCGGTCGCAGTTTATGCAGCATTGAAAGGTGCGAGTATCATAAGAACGCATGATGTAGATGAAACAAATCAAGCGTTGCATATGATCACCATGATTGGTAAGGCGGACGTTTAGCAGCTCACGCGAGCTATAAATTCTTAATAAGAAGGTGGTTAAGGATGAGTCAACGTAAATATTTTGGTACTGATGGGATACGTGGGCATGTGGGGTTATCCAATATTAACCCTGAATTTGTGTTGAAATTAGGCTGGGCGGTTGGCCGTGTGCTGGCTAATGGTCATCGCAAAAAAGTAGTTATTGGAAAAGATACAAGGGTATCAGGTTACATGTTAGAGTCCGCTTTAGAAGCAGGACTTTCAGCTGCTGGCGTCGACGTCGCTTTATTGGGACCGATGCCAACGCCTGCTATCGCTTATCTGACCCAAACACTTAGAGCCAATGCAGGGATTGTGATCAGTGCATCTCATAACCTTTTTGAAGATAATGGAATTAAGTTTTTTTCCTCAGAGGGCGGGAAGTTACCCGATAGTGTCGAGTTGGCAATTGAAGCAGAACTGGACAAGAAAATGCAAACAGTGCCTTCACAAAATTTAGGTAAGGCAACGCGAATAAACGACGCAAGCGGACGTTATATCGAGTTTTGTAAATCCACTATTCCATCATTAACAAGACTATCTGGTTTAAAAATTGTAGTTGATTGTGCCAATGGGGCGACTTATCACATTGCACCTAATGTTTTTTCTGAGCTGGGTGCGCAAGTTATTTCCATAGGCAATCGTCCTGATGGTTTTAATATCAATGAAGATTGCGGCTCAACCTGTCCTGATCTTTTAAGGCAAAAAGTTGTGAGCACGGGGGCAGATATTGGCATTGGATTAGATGGCGATGGGGATCGTGTGGTGTTAATCGACGCTAATGGTCGTTTGATTGACGGAGATCAGATCCTTTATATTATTGCTAAAGATAGACATCAGCGTGGTGTTTTAAATGGCGGTGTAGTTGGTACTCAAATGAGTAACTATGGCCTGGAAATCGCGATTAAAAGTTTAGGCATTCCTTTCATAAGGACACGGGTCGGCGACCGATATGTTTTAGAGGCTTTACGAGAAAAGGATTGGAAAATTGGTGGTGAAACCTCGGGTCATATCGTTTGTTTGGATAAAACCACGACAGGTGATGGGATCGTGGCTGCCTTACAAGTACTTTCAATTATGGTAAAACAAGGTAAATCCCTGGAGCAGCTCATTGAAGGGATTAATTTATTACCGCAAAGCTTAGTTAATTTAAAAACCAATTACGCCACCTTACTTGCGGAACATACGCAAGTGATCGAAGTAGTCAGGGCTTTGGAGTCAAGCTTAAATGGTGAAGGAAGAGTGTTACTCAGGCCCTCAGGTACCGAGCCCTTATTACGTGTTATGGTAGAAGGCATGGATGAATCTAGAGTGAGACAACATGCGCAAAAGCTTTGTGAGGATATAAGTCAAATTGAGAGAAATTTGGGTTTTCAGTAATAAAAGCAGTCGGATAGACTTTTTATCTACTAAACCTTTAAATAAAAAAATCGCTTTAGGGCTACACATCAGCAATGACTTTGGGTATAGTCCGCAATTGAAAGCGAGGGGGCATAGATGAGGCATAAGATAGTTGCTGGCAACTGGAAGATGAATGGTCAGCTGCAGCAGGTAATTCAACTAAGTAAAGAGCTTAGAGAATTACTTAATTCTATTAATGATGTCCAAGTTATTGTAATGCCACCCGCTGTTTATATCCCGAAGGTTCGAGATATACTTGCTGATTGTAAAATTGAAATAGGTGCCCAGAATATCTATCCAAAAGATTTTGGAGCGTATACTGGGGAGATATCAGCACCAATGCTAAAGGATTTCAACTGTCGCTATGTATTGGTTGGACATTCTGAGAGAAGGCACTGTTTTCACGAAAATGAAAATTTTGTAGCGCAAAAATTCCACCATGTAAAAGAACATGGTATGATACCGGTTCTTTGCGTCGGTGAAACGCTAAAAGAACGTGAAGCAGGACAAACAGAGCAAGTGATTGCCAAGCAATTGCTTGCAATAAGCGAACAAGATAAAAATTGTTTTCGTGATTGTGTTGTAGCTTATGAACCCGTTTGGGCGATAGGTACAGGAAAAACTGCGTTACCGGAACAAGCGCAGGAAGTACATCAGTTTATTAGAAAACTGGTTGCAGAGGTTAATCATAGCGATGCCGAACATTTATCACTTCTCTATGGAGGTAGTGTAAATGAAAATAATGCCAAGGCATTATTTACCATGCCAGATGTTGATGGTGGTTTGGTAGGCGGTGCATCGTTGAACGCGAAACAGTTTGTGGAAATTGTGAAATGTATCAATTGATATTAATGATTCATGTAATCGTTGCTGTGGTTTTAATAGGCTTAGTTCTTATCCAACATGGCAAAGGCGCTGATATCGGTGCGGCTTTTGGATCTGGGGCTTCTAATACATTATTTGGAAGCCAAGGAACAGGTGGATTTTTATTTAAACTAACAGGTGGCTTAGCATTGACCTTTTTTGTCACCAGTTTATTGTTGTCTTACTTGGTGTCTGTGCAATATCAAAAAGCAGAGCAACAAGTAATTCCTCAGCAAACTAGTGCACCTGCGAATTCAATTCCAGTGCCAGTAGATAACAGTAAAAAGAATAAATAAGATTCCTTGGGTTGCGCTGAAGGGCGTACCCCAAGGGTTAAAAATAGTATTAATGGAGCTTGTTCACGTTATGCTGGCTTGGCCAAAATGGCTTGATTTTTGAAAACTGAAGTGCAGAAATTAAAGCAGATAGGTCAAGAAGTGAAACTGTAAACAGTCCGAAAAAAGAATATGCCGAAGTGGTGGAATTGGTAGACACGCCGTCTTGAGGGGGCGGTGGCGAAAGCCGTGCCGGTTCGAGTCCGGCCTTCGGCACCATTTTAATCCGTGCAAGGTGAAAAAATGCTATCTCAATATTTACCTGTTCTTATTTTCATAATTGTCGGATTGGCATTAGGTATCGCAATGATTGGGGCAGGCGCCTTATTTTCAAAGCATAAGCCTGATAGTGCCAAGAATTCTCCCTATGAATGTGGATTTGGAGCTTTTGAAAATTCACACATTCCATTTGATGTTCGTTTTTATCTTGTAGCCATATTATTTATTATTTTTGATTTGGAAACAGCTTTTTTCTTTCCATGGGCCTTAGTTTTGCGCAAAATTGGCTGGTTTGGTTTTGCTGGGATGATGTTATTTTTAGGATTATTGGTTATTGGTTTTATTTATGAATGGAAACGAGGCGCACTCGAGTGGGAATAGATAATGAGAGTGCGAAGTAGGGCTTGTTGACACTGCGCTAGATTGAGCCTATCGCCAGATTTTTAAGTAAACATAAGCATATTTAAAAATCGATACGAGATGCTCAAGTCAGTAGCGTTGTAAACAGGTTCCAAATTCACTTCTGAACGCAACTTCAATCGAGAAGAAGCAGTCAGAGGTGATTTTTTATTAATATTTATCTGCTTAGAGGCTAGCTATGGCGGTTGCAGAATTGCAAAAAAGTGGCTTTGTAACGACTTCAGTCGAGAAACTTCTCGGATGGGCACGTAGTGGTTCTATGTGGCCTATGACTTTTGGATTAGCATGTTGTGCAGTAGAAATGATGCATGTTGGTGCGGCACGTTATGACTTGGATCGATTCGGTATTATTTTCCGTCCCAGTCCACGTCAATCCGATGTAATGATAGTTGCCGGTACCTTATGCAATAAAATGGCTCCTGCTTTACGTAAAGTGTATGATCAAATGCCCGACCCTCGATGGGTTATTTCTATGGGTTCTTGTGCGAATGGTGGAGGATACTATCATTACTCTTACTCAGTAGTTCGAGGGTGTGATCGTATTGTTCCAGTAGATGTATACGTGCCAGGTTGTCCTCCAACTGCAGAGGCATTGCTGTATGGCATTATTCAATTGCAGAACAAAATCAGGCATAAAAAAGTCTTAGAAGCTTAAGATCATCAAAGGTGCAAATAGATGACAAAAAATGATTCTTTGGTTGAACAACTCAAAAGTGAATTATCAAGCCATATTAATGATATTATTGTCGCTTATGACGAAGTAACTATTGAGTGTGGTATATCAACTTTAAAAGCAATGATGTTGGAATTGCGTGATCTGGACGCATTTTGTTTTGATCAACTTATTGATCTTTGTGCTGTAGATTACCTGCTCTATGGTGAATATGATTGGGAAACCGAATCAGCAACAGGAAGTGGCTTCTCTCGAGGCGTGGAACGCCAGGAAACTAAAGCGTATACTTTGGATAGACCCCGTTTTGCCGTAGTTTACCATTTACTTTCAACCAAAAAAAATCATCGTTTACGCGTTAAAGTATTTGTAGATGAATCTCATTTAATTGTTCCTTCTGTACATGATTTGTGGAAGGGCGCGAATTGGTTTGAGCGTGAGGCTTATGACTTATTTGGTATTTTGTTTGAAGGACATCCTGATTTAAGACGCATATTAACTGATTATGGATTTATCGGACACCCATTCCGTAAAGATTTTCCACTGAGTGGTCATGTTGAAATGCGCTATGACGCAAAACTCGAAAAAGTTATCTATGAACCTGTAGATATCGAGCCCAGAGTTTTGGTGCCCAAGGTTATCCGCGAAGATAACCGGTATATTGGTGATAAAAGGGGCAAAAAATGATTGAATTAAAGAATTACACTCTAAATTTTGGTCCACAACATCCAGCAGCACATGGTGTATTGCGTTTAGTTCTTGAACTTGAAGGCGAAACGATTGTTCGTGCAGATCCGCATATAGGATTACTGCATAGAGCAACAGAAAAATTGGCAGAGACAAAGCCTTATCTCCAATCGATTGGTTACATGGATAGACTGGATTATGTGTCTATGATGTGTAATGAGCACGCCTACGTACGAGCTATAGAGAAGCTACTAGGTATTGAGGCTCCAATTCGTGCTCAATACATTCGCACCATGTTCGATGAAATAACCCGAATTTTGAATCATTTGTTATGGTTAGGTGCTATTGCATTAGATATTGGAGCAATGACTGTATTTTTGTATTGTTTCAGAGAGCGCGAAGACCTTTTTGATTGCTATGAAGCCGTATCAGGGGCTCGTATGCACGCTAAATATTATCGACCTGGTGGCGTTGCTCGTGATCTGCCAGACACCATGCCTCAATATAAAGCATCAAGATGGCATAATGAACGTGAAATTGAAAAACTAAATGAAGATCGAAGTGGAACTCTGCTTGATTTTCTATGGGCATTTACCGAGCGTTTCTCTCATTGCGTTGATGAATATGAAACCTTGTTAACTGACAATAGAATATGGAAACAACGTACTGTAGATATCGGTATTGTTTCCCCTGAAGAAGCCTTGCAATGGGGTTTTACTGGCCCAATGCTTCGTGGTTCTGGAATTGCATGGGATCTGCGCAAGAAACAGAGTTATGCTGCATATGATCGTGTGGATTTTGATATTCCAGTCGGTAAAACTGGTGACTGCTATGATCGTTATTTGGTTCGCGTAGAAGAGTTAAGGCAGTCTAATCGCATCGTGAGACAATGTATTGAATGGCTTAAAGCAAATCCTGGTCCGGTTCGCATTGATGATCATAAGATTACCCCGCCGCGCCGTGTTGAAATGAAAGAAGATATGGAAGCCTTAATCCATCACTTTAAACTGTTCACTGAAGGTTTTTGTTTGCCAGCTGGAGAAGTGTATAGTGCTGTTGAGGCACCTAAAGGTGAATTTGGTATTTATATGGTATCTGATGGTGCTAATAAACCCTATAGAATGAAAATTCGTGCTCCTGGATTTGCGCATCTGTCCAGCTACGATGCGATGACAAGAGGACATATGATCGCTGATGGTGTCGCAATTTTGGCGAGCCAGGATATAGTATTTGGTGAAATCGATCGTTAATTTGTGGAATATCATTTTTGATAATCGTTAAAAGATGTTCCAGAAAATTACAATTTAAAAAGGTTTTTAGAAATGTCTGATAATTCAGCAAAAATATTAAATCAATTGGTGTCAGCTCAAAGAATAAAGGACATAGATCATTGGATAGCAAAATATCCACAGGATCAAAAGCAATCTGCGGTAATGAGCGCATTGAGAATCGTCCAAGAAGAACATGGCCACCTAAGCACAGAATTAATGGACGCTGTAGCTGATTATCTTGATATGCCGGCTATTGCTGTTTACGAGGTTGCCAGTTTCTACACTATGTATGAACTCAAACAGGTCGGCAGACATTCAATTAATGTTTGTACAAATATTTCATGTATGCTGCGTGACTCAGCTGCAGTTGTTGAGCATTTAGAAAAAAAATTAGGCATTAAATTAGGTCAAACAACAGATGATGGGCGTTTTACCTTAAGATCTGTTGAATGCTTAGGTGCTTGTGTTAACGCACCAATGATGCAAGTGGACAAGGATTATCATGAGAATCTGACTCCTGAATCTATAGATAAAGTATTGGAACAATACCAATAAAAAGATAGAGGTGGTTGCCGTGGTTGAACTAAATCAAGTTTGTTATCGAACATTTCATCTACCAGAGCCCTGGACACTATCTGCTTATGAAAGTGTTGGCGGATACAGCGCTTGGAGAAAAATATTAAAAGAGCAAACTTCTCCACAATCGATTATTGATGAATTAAAAACTTCTGCTTTGCGTGGACGAGGCGGTGCCGGATTCCCTACTGGATTAAAATGGAGTTTTATGAATCGTAATACTCCTGTGCAAAAATATGTAGTCTGTAATTCCGACGAAGGTGAGCCAGGCACATGTAAGGATCGAGAAATACTTACCTTAAATCCACACCAACTCATCGAAGGAATGGCAATTGCCGGATATACCATGGGTTCTACTGTAGGCTATAACTACATCCGCGGCGAATTCTGGTTGCCTTATGAGCGTACAGAAGCTGCATTAAAAGAAGCTTATGCAGCCGGTCTACTCGGTAAGAATATTCTAGGTTCGGGTGTTGATTTTGATTTGTATAATCATTTGGGAGCGGGTGCGTATATTTGCGGGGAAGAAACTGCGCTGCTCAACTCTTTGGAAGGAAAAAAAGGTCAGCCAAGATTTAAACCGCCATTTCCAGCGAATTATGGTTTATATGGCAAACCTACAACGATAAATAATACAGAAACTTTTGCCTCTGTACCGGTGATTATGGAAAAAGGCGGCGAATGGTTTCTAAAATTAGGTAAACCAAATAATGGCGGCACTAAGTGCTTTAGTGTTAGTGGCCATGTGAATAAACCTGGCAATTATGAAATTCCTTTGGGAACACCATTTAAAACACTGCTTGAGTTGGCTGGTGGCGTCATAAAAGGCCGAAAAATTAAAGCAGTAATTCCTGGCGGTACTTCCATGCGTGTTTTACCTGGTGATGTCATGATGGAACTCGATATGGATTATGACAGCATTCAAAAAGCAGGTTCGGGATTAGGTTCAGGTGCTGTAATCATTATGGATGAAACAACCTGTATGGTTGACGCCTTATATCGTATTTCTGAATTCTATATGGATGAGTCTTGCGGTCAATGCACACCTTGCCGCGAAGGCACCGGCTGGTTAGTCCGATTATTACATCGTATAAAAGAAGGTCATGGAGAACCTGGGGATGTAGAGAAATTAATCAATGTTGCGAATAATATCGAAGGACGCACTATTTGTGCATTAGGTGAGGCAGCAGCTTGGCCTGTACAAAGTTTTGTTAAGCATTTCCGCGATGAATTTGAATATTTCGTTAAGCATAAACGCTCAATTGTCGCAGCATAATTAAAAGGTTTGACCATGACTACTACTATTGAAATCGACGGTAAAACATTTGAAGCAGAAAACGGTAAAATGATTATTGAAGTTGCCGATGAAGCAGGCATTCATATTCCACGTTTTTGTTATCATAAAAAATTATCTGTGGCTGCAAACTGCCGCATGTGCCTAGTTGAAGTAGAAAATGGCCGCAAGCCAGTTCCTGCGTGTGCTACTCCAATTACTGACGGAATGAAGGTGTTTACTAAATCCAAAGAAGCCTTACATTCTCAAAAAGTGGTTATGGAATTTCTCCTGATTAATCATCCACTGGATTGTCCTATTTGCGATCAAGGCGGTGAATGCGAGCTGCAAGATGTATCCATGGGATATGGCGCAGATGCATCAGAATATACTGAAACAAAGCGTTCAGTAGACGATGATAATTTAGGTGAGCTGATTTCAACCGAAATGACTCGCTGCATCCATTGTACTCGTTGTGTTCGTTTTGGCGAAGAAATAGCGGGATTAAGAGAGTTGGGTGCAACCGGTCGTGGCGAACACATGCAAATTGGTACTTATGTCCAGCACAGCATGAAATCAGAAGTCTCTGGCAATATTATCGATTTGTGCCCGGTAGGTGCTTTAACGTCAAAACCATATCGTTTTACAGCTAGAGCATGGGAACTCACCCAGCATGACGGCGTCGCGCCCCATGACTGTCTTGGTTCTAATATCTATATACATACACGCCGTAATCAGTTAATGCGAGTTGTTCCTAAAGAGAATGAAGAAATTAATGAAACCTGGTTGTCCGATCGAGACCGATTTAGCTACCTTGGTTTAACGAGTTCATTAAGAGCAAGCCAGCCACAAATTAAACGTAATGGCCAATGGGAAACCGTAGATTGGGAAACTGCTTTAAAATTTGCAGCAGAGGGCTTGGCACGAGTTATAAAACAAAACGGCCCAGAACAAGTGGCAGCATTTGCATCAAGCTCTTCTACATTAGAAGAAATGTACTTGCTGCAAAAATTAATGCGTGCAATAGGTGTTCATAATTTAGATCACCGCTTGCAACAAGTGGATTTTAGAGATCAAGAAACTCAGGCAACGACTCCAAAAAGTTCATTAACTTATGCAGATGTAGAACAACAAAATACGATTGTGTTGGTTGGATGTAATATTGATCGTGAAGTTCCGCTTGCAGGGGTAAGGGTGCGTAAGGCTTATCGTAATGGTGCCGACATTTATGCCATAAACCCAGTAGATTTTGAATATCGTTTTGAGCTGAGCGAGCGTTTCATTGTGTCACCATTGGAAATGCCAATGCAACTTGCAAAGCTTGCTTTAGCGCTTACTGATGATCTCAAGACGCTACCCGCGCCAGTACAAAAATTATTAATAGGACTTGAACCTGACAAGGCTACTCAAAAGGTTGCCAAAGCATTGAAAAACGATAAAGCGTGCTTAATTACGGGTGCTCTTTGTGAAAATCACCCTGAAGCCGCATTACTCCGTACTTTAATTTCCCATATCGAAAAATTAAGCGGTGCCAAAGTGCTCCGGCTTACTCATGGTGCCAATACAGCAGGTGCTTGGATGGCGGGCATGGTTCCGCATCGTACAACCGCTGGAAAGGCTGATTCTACTCCAGGCATGGATGTACAGGCTGCGTTAAATGCCAAACTTAAAGGATATTTTCTAATGGGAGTAGAGCCAGGGTTTGATTTTGCTAATCCTTATGGTGCAAGGCAATCGATGCTTGCTTCCGAGTTTGTAGTATTAATGTCTGCTTACAATCACGAATCAATGCATGATTATGCGGATGTTATTTTACCAATGGCTCCTTATGCTGAAACCTCAGGAACCTACATTAATGTTGATAATACTTGGCAAACTGTCAAGGGGGCTTTGACTCCTTACGGAGAGTCAAGACCAGCATGGAAAATATTGAGAGTATTAGGTAATTTGTTGCATTGTGATGGCTTTGATTATTTGTCAACCGAAGATATTTTGTCTGAAATTAAAAATAGTGTTGCAATCACAATGGAGCAAGAATATAAACCCTATTATCCTGAGAGCCTACCAATGATGAATCAATCGTTAGTTCGAGTAGGAGAGTGGCCACTCTATCGCTGCGATGCAATTGTCAGAAATAGTAAAGAACTGCAATTATGTGCAGCTGCTGAGCAAGCATGCATACGTATCAATCCTCTAACAGCAGATCGATTGAAATTAGAAGATGTTGCTACTGTATCTCAGGGAGATATTGAGATAACATTGCCGCTAAAACGTGATGAACGCATTGTGGCAGATGTTGTATGGGTAGCAAACGCGATGCCTGAAACAGTAGATTTGGGTCATTCATTTGCTGCAATAACTATTAAGCGCTAGGCAGGTAAGAAAATGCTGCAAGATATTAGCATATTAATTTGGGTCATCATTAAAATATTAGTAATCGTAGTACCTTTGCTACTATGTGTTGCATATTTAATATACGCAGAGCGTAAGGTTATTGGGTATATACAAACACGTATAGGACCCAATCGCGTTGGGTTAAGAGGGTTACTCCAACCTATTGCGGATTTAATTAAATTAATCACCAAAGAAATTATTATCCCTACCCGTTCTAATAAATATCTTTTTATTGCCGCACCGTTATTCGCATTGGTTCCGGCTTTAGCTGGTTGGGCGGTGGTTCCTTTTCAAGAGGGGATGGTGCTCGCCAATATAAATGCAGGGGTACTTTACGTTTTTGCTATGAGTTCCCTCGGAGTGTACGGTGTTCTGATCGCAGGTTGGGCATCTAACTCTAAGTATGCAATGTTTGGTGCTTTAAGGAGTACAGCGCAAACTGTATCTTATGAAATTGCCATGGGTTTTGCTTTAGTGGGCGTACTATTAGCTGCTGGAAGCATGAATTTCACAGATATTGTCAATTCACAAAGAGGTGGGATTTTACACTGGTGGTTTATTCCTCTTCTTCCATTATTTTTTGTATTCTGGATTGCTGGGATTGCCGAAACCAATAGAGCGCCCTTCGATTTAGCAGAAGGCGAATCTGAAATCGTTGCTGGTTTCCATGTGGAGTATTCAGGGATAGGGTTCGCACTATTCTTCTTATCAGAATATGCAAGCATGATTCTTGTCTCTGTACTGCTCAGCATTATGTTTATGGGTGGATGGATGTCACCTTTTGAAGGAATTCCTTTCTTAGAAAATATATTTTTTGTTGTACCTGGCTTTGTTTGGTTACTCGTAAAAGTGAGCTTTTTCCTGTATGTGTATTTATGGATAAGAGCTACTTTTCCTCGTTATCGTTATGACCAACTTATGCGCTTAGGTTGGAAAGTACTCATTCCGGTCACCATTGTTTGGATTATTGTAACTGCGCTAATGGTGGTTACACATGTTAAACCTTGGTTTTAATGGTTAATAGAGAAGCCGATGAAAAAAGCATATCAATTTATTAAATACTACGTACGCAGTTTTCTTTTAATCGAATTACTGCAGGGTTTAAAATTAACTGGTAAATATTTTTTTAAGAAAAAGACCACAGTTCAATTCCCTGAAGAACAAACACCCATATCTCCTCGCTTTAGGGGAGCGCTGGCTTTACGTCGCTATCCTAATGGAGAAGAGCGATGTATCGCCTGCAAATTATGTGAAGCGGTTTGTCCTGCGTTGGCAATCACTATCGAAGCAGAGCCTCGTGAAGATGGATCTCGACGAACCACGAGATATGACATCGATGTGTTTAAATGCATTAATTGTGGTTTATGTGAAGAGTCTTGCCCTGTAGATTCGATAGTGGTTACACCAGTGCTTCACTACCATATTAGCGAACGTGGTCAGAACATTATGACTAAGGAAAAGCTCCTGGCACTTGGTGATTTGCTGGAGCCAAGACTTGCAGCAGATCGAGCTGCTGACGAAAAATACCGATAACGGGGTACAGTATGCATGAATTATTAGTTCCAATTATTTTTTATGTTTTTGCGGCTATAGCAGTCGGTGCTGCCTTTATGGTGATCATACAAGACAACCCTGTGCGTAGTGTTTTATTCCTGGTTCTTACTTTTTTTGCCAGTGCCATATTATGGATACTTGCAGAGGCCGAATTTCTGGCCCTGATTCTGGTACTGGTTTATGTGGGGGCAGTGATGACACTGTTTCTCTTCGTGGTCATGATGCTCAATATTGATATTGAAGTAATTAAAAACCATTACAAACGTTATTTACCCTTTGGCTTGATTCTGGTTGCGTTATTAACAGGACTGTTAATGGTATCTATCCCTGCAGGTACATTTAAGTCCAATGTTGAAACACAAAACAACGCGACCATAAGTACCCAATTTCTTGATGTGGCACAAAACAATCCCGCAGGACAGTCATTATCAAACACCGAAGCCTTAGGTATGGTTCTGTACACCGATTATTTACTGGCTTTTGAGATTGCCGCTGCATTGTTGCTTATTGCAATTATTTCTGCAATTACCCTGGTGCATAGAGGTCCGAGAAAGTCGAAGAGACAGAATGTGAAACAACAGATTCTGACAAGTCGAAATGAACGGGTTGAATTAATTAATATGAAAGCAGAAAAATAATGTTGGGGAATTCTATATGATACCGGTTAATAATTACCTAATTTTAGGTGCGATTTTATTCGGGTTTGGTCTTATTGGCATAATGATGAATCGTAGAAACATCATCTTATTGCTGGTATGTATCGAATTAATGTTACTTGCAGTGAATACTAATTTTATTGCATTTTCTCATTATTACAGTGAGATTAGTGGTCAGGTTTTTGTCTTTTTTATTTTAACAGTTGCTGCTGCAGAAGCGGCAATAGGATTAGCGATAGTGATGTTGCTTTATAGAAATAGAGGCAATATTGACGTAGATAAGATGAATCATTTAAAAGGTTAACATTGTGAGTATCCAACAACTTTGTTTAATAATTGTTTTAGCTCCCTTGGCAGGCTCCATAATTGCTGGCTTCCTCCGTAATCAGATAGGACGAGTCGGGGCCCATAGTGCTACCATCCTTGGTGTCACCATTTCTTTTGTCGTATCACTGTATGTTGCTTGGCAAGTGTTTTCTGGTGCCATGCCAACTGAAAGCACAGTTCTTTATCATTGGGCAAGCGGTGGCTTAATCCTTCCTTTTGAATTTAACATAGGTTTTTTGATTGACCCCCTAAGTGTTGTTATGCTGGTGACTGTTAATTTTGTCTCATTGCTGGTGCATATCTACAGTATTGGGTATATGGCAGATGATGATGGATATCAACGCTTTTTCAGTTACATCTCTTTATTTACCTTTATGATGCTTATGCTGGTAAGCGCAAATAACTTTTTGCAATTGTTCTTTGGCTGGGAAGGTGTAGGCCTTGTTTCATACCTACTTATCGGCTTCTGGTATCAAAAAGAGTCAGCAATTGAAGGCAGCCTTAAAGCATTTATTGTGAACCGAGTTGGTGATTTCGGTTTTCTAATAGGTATTGCGCTGGTTTTCGCATATACCGGTAGCGTCGATTATGAAACAGTATTTAAAAGCGTAAATTATTTATCAAGCCAAAGCATCGAGTTATTTCATGGACATCCCTGGTCTTTAGTTACCGTGATTTGTTTGGCTTTATATGTGGGTGCTATGGGTAAGTCTGCACAAGTCCCTCTGCATGTATGGTTACCTGAGTCAATGGAAGGCCCAACACCTATTTCCGCACTGATTCACGCTGCAACCATGGTTACCGCAGGCGTATTTATGATTGCGCGTATTTCACCGTTAATTGAATTTTCTACTACTGCCTTAAGCGTGGTATTGGTGATTGGTGCAACCGGTGCACTGTTTACAGGCATTTTAGCATTGGTAATGAATGATATTAAGCGAGTAGTGGCTTATTCAACATTGTCTCAATTAGGTTATATGATGGTTGGAATGGGTGCCTCTGCATATAGTGCAGGAATGTTTCACCTTCTCACTCATGCATGTTTTAAGGCGCTCTTATTCCTTGGTGCCGGTTCAGTAATTATTGGAATGCATCATGAACAAGATATGCGAAAAATGGGCGGCTTATGGAATAAAATGCCCATCACTTATGTAACCTATGTTATTGGATCTCTGGCACTCTGTGCTCTACCCCCATTGGCAGGGTTTTATTCAAAAGATACTATTATCGAAGCGGCACAGTTATCCCATATACCTGGAAGTGGCTATGCCTATTTCTGTGTACTTGTTGGCGCCGGTGTAACGGCATTGTATACCTTTAGGTCTTTATTTATGACCTTCCATGGCAAACCACGAATGGATGAGCATACCTTGAGCCATGTTCATGAGTCACCATGGGTCGTATGGCTACCGCTCGTTCTTCTTGCTATTCCTTCAATAATCTTGGGTTACGTACTGTATATGCCTATGCTATATGATAACCCGACAATTTTAGGTTCATCCTTGTTTGTTCTTCCTGAACATAATGTTTTGGCGGAGCTTGCACATGAAGTTACTTCTCCTTTTGAAAGTATGTTGCATTCGGTTTATTCACTTACCCTTTGGATAACTCTAGCGGGGATTGCTGTCGCATGGATTTGTTATATCGCTGTTCCGTCAATTCCAGGTTATCTGGCACGCAAATTTTCACTCATTTATAAGATACTTGTTAATAAATATGGATTTGATGCATTTAACAACTTATTCTTTGTGAAAGGTTCTAAGGGTATAGGAACTGTATTTTACAGTGTGGGTGATCAAAAGCTCATCGATGGAATGTTTGTTAACGGCAGCAGTCGACTTGTTAGATGGTTTTCAGCTAAAGGTCGTGCTATACAAAGTGGTTATCTGTATCATTATGCAGCAGTAATGGTTTTTGGATTGCTTGGATTTTTATGCTGGTTAATACTCGGCTGAATATAGGGTGAAGGTATGCATTATTTGCTCAATTTACTAATTTGGTTGCCTGTAATAGGCGGTGTTTTTGTTCTTCTCGCTGGAGATGATCGGAGCCCGAATATTTCCCGTTATTTGGCATTATTTACTGTAATACTTTGTTTGCTGCTTTGTATCCCACTGGTTGCAGGTTTTGATCCCAAAGTATTGGGAATGCAATATTTGGAGGAATTTCAATGGATGCCTACCTTAGGGATCAGCTATAGCTTAGGTATCGATGGGATGTCTTTACTCTTAATCGTACTGAGTATTTTCACAAATTTAGTGGTGATATTGGCAACCTGGGAAAGTATTACCAATAGAGTGGCACAATATTTAGCTGCTTTTTTAATTATGCAAGGTCTATTAGTCGGTGTTTTCTCAGCTTTAGATGCTATTTTATTCTATGTCTTCTGGGAAGCAACGCTTATCCCTATGTACCTGATCATTGGAATATGGGGGTCAGATAACCGTGTATATGCTGCTATAAAATTTTTCTTATATACCTTCTTAGGGTCAGTGCTTATGTTAGCTAGCTTTTTGTATATGGGCTACATTGCAGGCACGTTTAATATCGAAGCACTATATTCGATTAAATTAGGAATGACGGCACAAACACTTATTTTCATTGCCTTTTTTCTTGGTTTTGCAATTAAAATTCCGATGTTCCCAGTTCATACATGGTTGCCGGATGCACATACCGAAGCTCCTGCAGGCGGTTCAGTAGTACTGGCAGCAATTTTATTAAAGCTCGGTGCTTACGGATTTATCCGTTTTTCATTACCAATAGTTCCAGACGCATGTAATCGCTACGCAGGGGTCATGATTGCCTTGTCTTTAATTGCAATTGTCTATATTGCGCTAGTCGCAATTATTCAAAAGGATATGAAGCGGCTCATTGCATATTCCTCTATTTCGCATATGGGATTTGTAACATTAGGTTCTTTTGCTATCTTTGCTATAGCCAAGCAAACAGGGTTGAGTGCTGCAGGCCTGATATTAGAAGGTGCAATTGTAGTCATGATCTCCCATGCCTTTGTCTCAAGCGCACTGTTTGCCGGTGTAGGTTATATTTATGACCGCATGCATACTCGACGCTTGTCAGACATGGGCGGAATAGTGAATACCATGCCAATATTCGCCTCTTTCTTTATGCTGTTTTGTATGGCAAATGCAGGGTTGCCAGGAACCTCGGGTTTTGTTGGTGAGTTCATGGTGATTTTAGGGTCAATGAAGGCCGGTTTTTGGATAACATTCTGGGCTGCTACGACTCTAATTACTGCGGCCGGCTATAATCTTTGGATGTATAAACGAGTCATTTTCGGTCCCGTAGCAAATGAAAAAGTTGCTGCATTAAAAGACCTCTCGGGCTTTGAGTTAAGTGCTTACGTTCTACTTGCTTTGATGGTTATCGCTATGGGGGTTTATCCTAAGCCATTGTTAGAGTACATACATCAAACAGTAAGCCATACTCTAGCATTAGCAAGTCAATCAAAATTGTAATCAAGGTTAATCAATATGACAGCATTACTTGAAAATATCCATGTAGCCCTTCCGGAAATGATCGTGTTGGTTGCAGCGTGTATTGCGCTGCTGGCTGATTTATTTTTACGGCATCGGTATAAATCAATTGCCTATATTATATCGTGTATTGGTTTGGTTTTAGCTGCTGTTGTTAGCTTCCTTTATATTGGCATGTATAAAGTCATTACTCTTCATGGTCTGTTTATTAGTGATGACGTTGCCAATTTAATGAAATTCTTTATTTATCTGACGGTATTGTTGAGCTTTATTTATTCAAAAAATTATATCGATGAGCGTCAAATGCCTTCAGGGGATTACTATATTTTGGGAATGTTTTCTACTTTAGGGATGATGCTTCTTGTTTCGGCGCATTCTTTGTTGACTATTTTTCTTGGCTTGGAATTATTGTCATTGCCTTTATATGCCATGACTGCCATTCGTAGAACTGATAGTGATGCTTCTGAAGCTGCAATGAAGTACTTTGTCATGGGCTCAATTGCATCTGCAATGCTTTTATACGGTATTTCCCTAATTTATGGTGCGACAGGAAAACTTGATTTAATGGAGGTAGCTAATGCAATTGCTGCGAATTGGCAACAGCAAAGCACCTTAGTTGTTTTTGCTCTAGTCTTTATCTTATCTGGAATAGCATTTAAATTAGCGGCAGTTCCCTTTCATATGTGGGTTCCAGATGTATATCAAGGAGCGCCAACGTCAGTTACCTTATTCATCAGTGCTGCTCCCAAAATTGCTGCTGTGGGTATGACCTTTAGATTATTAACTATTGGCTTAGTGGATATCAGCGCGCAATGGCAACAAATCTTATTGGTCATGACGCTGCTTTCGACTGGCTTAGGCAATTTATTTGCGGTTGTACAAAACAGTATTAAACGGCTTTTAGCCTATTCAGCCATATCACATATGGGATATGCTTTGTTTGGTATTTTAGCTGCGACTGCCTCAGGTTATTCTGCCGCGCTTTATTATATTTTGATTTATGCAATAACTTCCGCAGCATCTTTTGGCTTGATTGTTTTAATGTCCAGTCAAGGAATGGAAATTGATAATGTTGACGATTTGAGAGGTCTCAACAAAAGAAGTCCATGGTTAGCATTTATGATGTTAATCATTATGTTTTCTTTAGCAGGAGTTCCTCCAACTGTTGGTTTTTTTGCTAAATTACTCGTACTTAAAGCATTGGTCGATGCACAAATGACCTGGATTGCCGTAGTGGGTTTATTCTTTACGGTAATTGGCGCTTATTATTATTTACGAATTGTTAAAATCATGTATTTTGACAAACCAACACAGGTTGAACCAGTTATTATGAATAAGGGAAATACTTTAGTATTTTCTTTAAATTGTTTATCACTTCTTTATTTAGGTCTTTTTCCAGGCGCATTAATTGTCGCGTGTATCAATGCTTTTGGTTCCTAAAATGTAAATAATCCGCTTCTGCATTAGAAAAACCTCGTTTTTTGTAATGCAGAACAATATTTATTTGTAATCTGTACGAAAGTACTTGCTAAGAGTAGCGACTCTCAGTATACTTGCCATCAGTTGACGCGGGGTGGAGCAGCCTGGTAGCTCGTCGGGCTCATAACCCGAAGGTCGTAGGTTCAAATCCTGCCCCCGCTACCACTTATTTAGAACCCCATTTATGGGGTTTTTTATTATGTATAATTTGTAACTGCACTAAAAAAATAGTAGTAGCCCAGTAAAGTCAAGGCCGTACTCGGAAACATAGTTTTATCAACAATCACTTTCTAGAGTTAAGTCCTTACCTGAACTTAGGTTACTATATTGTATTTGTATTAGGCATGTACCCTTTTTGGTTTGTTAATACTATGATACAAGATGAATTGGAACACATATTAGAGCCTGCAATCAATGATATGGGCTATGAACTTTGGGGATGTGAATATCTTTCGCAAGGTAGACATTCTTTATTGCGTATATACATTGATAAGGCGGATGGAATAGGAATTGATGACTGTGAAGCGGTGAGTCATCAAGTTAGTGCTTTGCTTGATGTTGAAGATCCAATTCCTGGGAACTACAGCTTGGAGGTATCATCACCTGGCATTCCAAGACCTCTATTTAAAAGTTGGCAATATCAACGTTACATAGGGAATGAAATACAAGTAAAAACTTTTAAACCAGTTGATGGTAAGCGTAAATTTACAGGTACTATTGTCTCAGTATCTGAGAGTTCTTTGGTACTTAATGTAAATAGCGAAGATCAAGAATTACTTTTTTCAAATATTGTGAAAGCAAGTTTGACAGTATAGAGAGGCGAACAATGAGCAAAGAATTGTTACTAGTTGCAGAGGCGTTATCAAACGAAAGAGGTGTAAGTAAAGATGTAATTATACTTGCCATTCAGGCCGCATTGGAGTCTGCAACTCGCAAGATCTTTGGTTTAGATATAGGCGTACGAATTAAACTAGATCCCCGAACTGGTGACTATGAAACGTTTCGATATTGGGATGTAGTGAATGATGATGAGTTAGAACACACAGACCGCCAATTAACTCTCGAACAAGCAAAAGAACGTAATCCGGCAGCAAAGATTGGGGACCGTATCGAAGAATCGATCCCCTCGATTGAATTTGGTAGAATTGAAGCTCAGGCAGCCCGCCAAGTGATTATGCAAAAAGTTAGAGAAGCTGAACGTGAGCTCGTTATTGACCAATTTAGAAGCAAGTTAGGTCAGTTGATTTATGGTACTGTTAAAAAAGTAACACGAGATAATATTATCATCGACTTAGGTGGTAAAGCAGAAGCCTTTTTACCACGTACGGAGATGCTTCCTCATGAAATGTTCCGTCCGAATGATAGAGTTCGTGCTTATCTCTATGAAATAACCCCACAAGCGCGTGGTCCTCAGTTGTTTGTAAGCCGTACTCGTAATGAAATGCTTATTGAGCTCTTCCGAATTGAAGTACCCGAAATTGGTGAGAACGTTATTGAGGTTAAAGCGGCTGCGCGTGATCCAGGAAACCGAGCTAAGATTGCAGTAAAAACTAACGACGGTCGGATTGACCCTGTAGGCGCTTGTGTTGGTATGCGAGGGGCACGCGTTCAAGCTGTTTCTAGTGAACTCGGTGGTGAGCGTGTAGACATTATTTTGTGGGATGACAATCCTGCTCAATTAGTCATTAATGCGATGGCTCCAGCGGAGATTTCTTCAATTGTTGTTGATGAAGACACACATACAATGGATTTAGCTGTAGAAAAAGATCAGTTATCTCAGGCAATTGGTCGTAATGGTCAAAACGTTCGATTGGCAAGCCAATTAACAGGATGGACTCTGAATGTAATGACTACGGACGAATTTGAAAATAAGAATTTGGAAGAGTCGAGTAAAATAGTGAAGTTATTTACAACTGCACTGGAAATTGATGAAGAAATTGCTACATTATTAGTAGCACATGGCTTTTCTTCGCTTGAGGAAATCGCTTATGTTCCCAAGGAAGAGTTGCTTGCAATTGATGAATTCGATGAAGAAATTGTTGAAGAACTAAGAAATCGAGCAAACGATAAATTACTCACTATGGCTCTTTCATCGGGTAAAGAGCTATCTGGTTCACCTGACGAATCACTACTCTCAATGGAAGGCATGACTGAAGAGCTAGCTAATAAATTAGCTGCGAAGGGAATTACCTCTATGGAAGATTTAGCGGAGCAATCTGTAGATGAGTTGTTAGAAATTGATGGGATAACAGAAGAAAAGGCCGGAGCTTTAATTATGAAGGCCAGAGAACCATGGTTTTTATAAGACTATGGATTTATTATAAATTAATGTAGTGCAATTATGCAGCTCTGTCCTTGAAGATGAATAGAACTGCTGAAAGGGGATCAAAATATGGCGGATGTGACGGTTAAACAATTAGCTCAAGTCGTTGGTATTCCGGTTGAACGCTTATTGAACCAGTTACAGGAAGCAGGGTTATCTTTTACCGATGACCAACAGACTGTGAATGAAGAGCAAAAGCGAATCCTACTCAATCATTTGAAGAGGGCTTCGCTGCGTGACGTGAATGCTTCACCTGAAAGAATTACTTTACGACGAAAAAGTTTATCACAAGTCACGGTTGGCCATGATGCTCATAGTGGAAAAACTGTAAATGTTGAAGTTCGTAAGAAAAAAGTATTTGTAAAGCGAGCTCCTATCGTAGAGCAGCATGAGGCTGAAGAACCCGAGGTTTTGCCTGAAGAAAATCAAATCGCTGATGAACAGCATCCAGCTGAAGTTGCGCCAGAGGTTTTATCTGAAACTCCTGCTGAGGCAGTTGAACAAGCTGTTGATGCTACGGAGATTCCTGTGCAGATGCAGGAAGAAATTGAGTCAGAAGAAAAACCACAGGAAGAAAATACAGAAGATCTCTTGGACACTTTGGCTACAGAATCTGTGGAAAATACAAATGTTCCTGAAGATATTGAAGCGATATCAGTCAAAGAAGAGCATAGATTAGAAAAGCCATCTAAAAAGAAGCATATTGATCAAGTCCCCGAGTCGGACGCATCAGACTTCAGAAAAGTTAAGAAAAAACCAAAATATCAAGCAGCTTATGAACGTGATGATGAAGATCAAGAAGGTCATAGACGCAGCGGACGTAGTAAATTTAAAAAGCGTAAAGGTATCGAGAAATCAGATAAACTGAGAGAGGCCGAAGAGTCATTAAAACATGGCTTTGCATTGCCTACAGCACCTGTAGTAAGGGAAGTATTAATCCCAGAAACCATTACTGTAGCTGAGCTGGCCAAAAGAATGTCTGTAAAAGCTGCCGAAGTCATTAAGATCATGATGTCCCTTGGGGCAATGGCAACCATAAACCAGGTTATTGATCAAGAAACAGCAGTGATTGTTGTTGAAGAGATGGACATAAGGCGCATGTAATTAAAGAGGATGCAATTGAAGTCGGTCTAGGAGAGTCGATTACTAAGGGTAGTCGTACTGAATCCAGAGCCCCAGTAGTGACAATTATGGGCCATGTGGATCATGGTAAAACGTCTTTACTGGATTATATTCGTCGGACTAAAGTTGCCATTGGTGAAGCAGGTGGTATTACCCAACATATTGGTGCTTACCATGTGAGCACACCTAAAGGGGATATTACTTTCTTGGATACCCCAGGCCATGCTGCATTTACGGCAATGAGAGCTCGGGGAGCAAAAGTCACCGATATCGTTATATTGATTGTAGCTGCCGATGATGGCGTTAAGCCACAAACAATAGAAGCGATTCAACATGCGAAAGCGGCCAAGGTACCGATCATCGTTGCCATTAATAAAATGGATAAACCAGATGCTGATCCTGACCGTGTCATGAATGAATTATCAGTGCATGAAGTAATTCCAGAAGCATGGGGTGGTGATACGATGTTTATCAACATCTCAGCCAAATCAGGTATGGGTATTGATGAGTTACTTGACGCAATATTATTGCAATCTGAAGTTTTAGAACTGACTGCGGTTACTGATGGTGCCGCTAAAGGCGTAGTGATTGAATCACGCCTGGATAAAGGTAGAGGACCCGTAGCAACAGTGCTGGTACAAAGTGGAACCTTACACAAAGGGGATATTTTGCTTGCTGGTTTTCAGTATGGTCGAGTGCGGGCTCTTGTTGGTGATAATGGGGATATGGTTGATGATGCTGGTCCATCAATTCCAGTTGAAGTTCTTGGTTTATCAGCAATTCCTCATGCTGGAGATGAAGCGGTTGTTGTTCCCGACGAGAAAAAAGCAAGAGAAGTGGCTTTATTCCGTCAAGGTAAATTCCGTGATGTAAAACTTGCCAGACGCCAAAAATCAACAATTGAAGGCATCATGGAAAATATGGCTGCCGGAGAATCTAAGGTTCTAAATGTAGTGCTTAAAGCGGATGTTCAAGGTTCGCTTGAAGCAATTTCAGATGCTTTAGTGAAATTATCTACTGATGAAGTTAAAGTTGAAGTTATTTCAAGTGGCGTAGGTGGTATCACTGAATCGGATGTGCATTTGGCTATAGCCTCTAATGCGATTCTAGTTGGTTTTAATGTCAGAGCCGATAGCAGCGCGAAGAAATTGGCAGAGCATGAATCAGTGTCCTTACATTATTATAGCGTTATTTACGATATCGTTGATCAGATCAAGGGTGCTTTAACGGGCATGCTTGCGCCACAATTTAAAGAAGAAATTATTGGTGTTGCTGAAGTTCGTGATGTGTTTAAATCACCAAAAATTGGTGCAATTGCAGGTTGTATGGTTGTTGAAGGTGTTATTAAGCGCAACAATCCTATTCGTGTACTACGAGCTAATGTGGTCATCTATGAGGGGACTTTGGAATCACTGAGAAGATTTAAAGATGATGTGGTTGAAGTCCGTCAAGGGTTTGAATGTGGTATTGGCGTCAAAAATTACAATGATGTAAAACCAGGCGACCTAATAGAAGTATATGAAACCGTAGAAATTAAGCGTGATTTATAAAGATGGGTCATAATTTTAAACGTACAGATCGTGTCGCTGAGATGATTCAGCGTAAGCTAGCTCAGATAATACCTATGGAAGTAAAAGATCCGCGCTTAACCGGATTTGTGACTATATCAGCAGTCAAAGTGGCTGCTGATTTAGGGCATGCCAAAGTATATTTTACCGTGCTTAATGATGATAAAAAAACGGTTACAGCCATTTTAAATGCTGCTGCAAGTTATTTGCGCAGCGCTTTAGCACGAAGTATTACATTACGTACAGTTCCTCAATTGCATTTTGTATATGATGAATCAATAGAGTACGGGCAACGTTTAAGTCGACTCATTGATGAAGTAAATCCTCCGACTTCAGAAGATAATGAAAGCGAATAAATCTTTAGCAATAGATGGAATTTTATTGCTGAACAAACCGGAAGGAATGACCTCTAATACAGCCTTACAGAAAGCAAAAAGACTGCTAGGGGCGCAAAAAGCAGGACATACGGGAAGTTTAGATCCATTAGCTACTGGTATGTTACCCCTTTGTTTCGGTGAAGCGACGAAGGTATGTCAGTTTTTACTTGATGCAGATAAATGTTACCAAACTACGGGTCTGCTTGGTGTTAAAACGAATACTGCTGATGCTACAGGAGAAGTAACTGCGCGTGTGGATGGATTTACTATTTCTGAGGCGCAATTATTGGATGTATTGGAGCAACATACTGGTCATATAAAGCAGATTCCTTCGATGTTTTCCGCTTTAAAACACAATGGGACCCCTCTTTATCGTTTGGCTCGAGAAGGGATTAATATTGAGCGGAAAGCACGAGAGATCCTGATTAGCAATTTACAGCTTACTGCTTTTGATGGAGTTCACTTCTCCTTAACAGTGACTTGTAGCAAAGGAACATATATTCGTAACTTAGTTGAGGATATAGGTGATGTTTTAGGTGTAGGAGCTCATGTGACTCGGTTGCATAGAGTTTATACATCAGGTTTGGATAATATGCCCATGTATTCGCTCGATGCATTAGAGGCAATGTCTGTGTCCGAAAGAATGAATTGCTTAATTCCTATGGATAGAGCAGTGAATCATTTAGAGCAAGTTACTCTTTTGGATGACGAGGTAGTTACTATCCGTCAAGGCAGAACAGTACTAAATAAAATAGATGTTGAAGTAGCTGATTGTGTACGTCTTTATGACAAGAATGCACAATTTATTGGGTTAGGTGAACGCAATACACAAGGTGATATTAAAGCGAAACGATTGCTTTCTTTTTAGTCGTGATTATGTGATAAAAGAAGCAATCGCAGCTAAATATGAAATTTTTTGCACAAAAATAATTTTCAGTACTTGTTTCGTAGGACATGCCTTGGTAGAATGTTCGCCTTTAAATGAATACTTAGTAGTTCCGGGAGTGTATAATGTCGCTAAGCAGCGCGGATAAAGCAGCAATTGTTAAAGAATACAAGCGTTCCGATAAAGATACTGGTTCGCCCGAAGTTCAGGTTTCTATCATTACAAGCCGTATTAAATATTTAACTGACCATTTTAAAGAGCACAAAAAAGATTTCCATTCGCGTCGTGGACTACAAGAACTCGTTAATAAGCGTCGCAAGTTGTTAAAATATTTAAAGCGAAACGATGAAGCTCGCTATCAAACCTTAATCCAAAGTCTGGAACTGAGAGATTCTTATTGATTGATGAGCAAACACATTTCTTTAGAAATGTACTTTATAAAAAATACTTTAAATAAAGGCGCAATTTTCTGCGCCTTTTTTTCGTTATAATTACTAAATGAGGAAGATTACGTGGCTAAGTTTACAAAAGAAATAGCATTTGGTGACCACACTCTTATATTGGAAACTGGTGAAATAGCACGACAAGCTGATGGAGCAGTATTAGCCAGTATGAATGGCACCCAAGTATTAGCTACGGTAGTTGGTAAAAAAGAAGGTGCGGAAGGAAATGATTTTTTCCCGCTGACCGTAAACTATCAAGAAAAATTTTATGCAGTGGGTAAAATCCCCGGCGGATTTAACAAACGTGAAGGTAGGCCTTCTGATAATGAGACATTAATTTCACGATTGATCGATCGCCCCATTCGACCTTTATTCCCAGATGGTTTTTGTAACGAAGTCCAAGTTATCGCGACAGTTCTTTCTTTAAATCCTGAAGTTTCCGCAGATATTGTGGCAATGGTTGCCTCTTCTGCAGCGTTAGCACTTTCTGGCGTCCCTTTTAATGGGCCAATTGGCGCTGCACGTGTTGGTTATAAGGACGGTATTTACCTATTGAATCCGAGTCGCAAAGACTTAGAGCAATCCAGACTGGATTTAGTTGTTGCCGGAACTAAAGATGCTATTTTGATGGTAGAGTCAGAAGCAAAAGAATTAAGCGAAGACATTATGCGTGGCGCGATTATGTTCGGTCATGAAATGATGAAAAGTGTAATCAAGGCAATCGAAGAACTGGCAGCGCAAGGTGGTAAGCCCCGTTGGGAATGGACCCCTCCAGAAGTGGATAGTCATTTGCAACAACGAGTTGCTGATATGGTTAAGCATGAGGTTGAGGCAGCATACTTGATTAGAGACAAACAAGAGCGCTACCAACGTTTGGGTGAATTAAAAGATCAAACAATCGCAGCCTTGCAAGCTGAAAATGATGAGTTAAAGGCAGATGTTATTGGTTCTATGTTTGTTGAAATCGAACGTGCGACAGTGCGCAATCGAATCCTTGATGGTGAGCCGCGAATTGATGGACGCGATCATAAGACAGTTCGTCCTATTGCGATTCGTACAAAACTTTTGGAAAGAACACATGGCTCTGTTTTATTTACTCGCGGCGAAACACAAGCGATTGTTGTTGCTACTTTAGGTAATGAACGTGATGCACAAATGCTCGATAATATTATTGGAGAGACAAAAGATCGCTTTATGCTGCATTACAATTTCCCTCCCTATTCCGTAGGTGAGACGGGTATGGTTGGCAGCCCCAAACGTAGAGAAATTGGACATGGTCGCTTGGCCAAACGGGCGATTATGGCGGTATTACCAGAGGCAAACGAATTTCCTTATGTATTAAGAGTGGTCTCTGAAATCACTGAATCTAACGGCTCCAGCTCAATGGCAACAGTGTGTGGTACCAGCCTTGCATTGATGGATGCAGGCGTTCCATTGAAAGCCCCTGTTGCTGGGGTAGCAATGGGTTTGATCAAAGAGGGAGACCGGTACGCTGTATTAACGGATATATTAGGTGATGAAGACCATTTAGGTGATATGGATTTCAAAGTTGCTGGAACAGAACAGGGAATTACCGCATTACAAATGGACATTAAAATCCACGGGATAACCAGTGAAATTATGGAGCAAGCTCTGGATCAAGCTTTAGCTGGCCGCCTGCACATTCTTGGTGTCATGAATAATGCATTAGCAGAGCATAGAGAAGAATTATCTCAACATGCACCTCGAATTACTACTATGAAAGTTGCTGAAGACAAGATTCGAACTATTATTGGTAAAGGCGGAGCAACGATTAAAGGATTGATTGATAGCACAGGTGTTTCTATAGATATTGATGATACAGGCGTAGTTCAATTGTTTTCTCCAGATATGAATGCCTTGGAAGAAGCACAAAAGCAAATTAAAGCATTAATTGCCGAAATTGAGGTAGGTCAAACTTATCAAGGCAAGGTCAGTAAGATTGTTGATTTTGGTGCTTTTATTAATCTTTTACCTGGAAAAGACGGCTTACTCCATATTTCTCAAATCTGCAGTGATCGATCTCAAAAAGTTGAATCGGTATTGCAAGAAGGCCAAGAGATTGAGGTCTTTGTTGCCGGTATCGATAAACAAGGTCGTGTGAAGCTTGAGTGGAAAGATAAGCCCCAAGCAGAAGGAGCAACAGACGCTCCAGTTACACCAGCTGCGGCTGAGCATCTTGAGGAAGTACATCAAGACGCGCCCAGTGTAAGTGATCGTGCAGGCGAAGAAGAGTAAACATTGATTGATAAGCTCTCTGACATGTTGATGTTGGAGAGCTTATTACATTGAAGAGAGTACGGTGCCGTTAACAGATATTCCGCATCAAATCCAATAGCAGGCCACTATTTAAATCCACCAATTGGACAGTTCACATTATTCTGAGACGTTTTCGACGAAGGGGCTCCTGCTGTTAGCATCATATTTATCATCATGCTGACATTCTCAGGGTACAGCATCTTTCCGTAAATGCTTACCGCTGGAATAATGTTCGACATGAAATGAAAGCAGGATTACTTGCGTTGGGTCAAAGTTAAGAATTCAGCACGACTTGTTGGGTTATTACGCATTTCACCTAGCATAACTGAAGTGGTCATTACTGAGTTTTGCTTTTCAACACCCCGCATCATCATGCACAGATGCTTTGCTTCAATCACTACAGCCACACCACGTGCACCAGTAATTGATTCTAGGCATTTTGCTATTTCAGTGGTTAAACGTTCCTGAATTTGCAAGCGTCGAGCGTAGTAATCAACGATACGTGCCATCTTTGATAATCCGATTACTTTTCCATTAGGAATATATCCTACATGGCATTTGCCAAGGAACGGGAGTAAATGGTGTTCGCACATTGAATACATTTCTATATCCTTCACGATAACCATTTCGTTCATGTCCGAATCAAAAAGTGCATCATTGATGATGTCATCTAAATTTTCGTTATAGCCTTTAGTCAAATAACGGATGGCATTGGCTGCACGTGCAGGCGTGTCAACCAATCCTTGCCGAGTTATATCTTCACCTAATTGTGTTAGCAGTTCTTTATATAGTTTTTCCATAGTTATTTCCTAGCCTGGGGGCCAAGTCATATGACGTCCGCCCAGTAAATGTAAATGAATATGATATACTGTTTGGCCACCGTCGGGATTAATATTGAAAACTAATCGATATCCTGCGTCACTTATTCCTTCAGTTTGAGCAATTTTTTTTGCCCCTAAAATCATTTTTCCCAACAGGGCCTGGTTCGCATCGCTGGCTTCATTCAGTGTAGCAATATGTTGCTTTGGAATAATCAGCAGATGTTTAGGAGCTTGCGGGTTGAGATCGTGAAAAGCCATTATCTCATCATCTTCAAAAACCACTGATGCAGGGATTGCACCTTGTGCAATTTTGCAAAACAAGCAATTCATAGGCAATCTCATTTGAATTAAAAGAGCTATTATACATTGCATTAGTTATAATGCGACAGCTTCTCTTTGCCTTTTAATGTGTTTTTTCGCATAATAGCCGCTTTATTGCGTCATTCTACATGGGGGCAATGATCATTTCTAAAATGAAAATCGCTTTGTATGACGAGAATTGCTTTTATAGTGAGTGAGCTAATAAGACATATTTTATGCTTTTATTTCAAGCTAAATGAACGCTGAGTTATTTTTACTTCGACAAGAGGGGAGATGAATAAATGAGTTTAATGAAGATTAGCAGTGGTCGTGATTTGCCAAAAGAAATTAATGTAATTATTGAAATCCCTATGCACAGTGAACCTGTAAAATATGAAGTAAACAAAGAGTCTGGGGTGTTATTCGTTGACCGCTTTTTATCAACACCGATGTTCTATCCTGTCAATTATGGCTACGTCCCTAACACCTTATCGGAAGATGGAGATCCTGTTGATGTACTCGTTGTAACTCCAGTACCTCTAGTCGGTGGCTCAGTAATTCCCTGTCGACCAGTTGGAATGTTAAAAATGACTGATGAGTCAGGTATAGACGCTAAAATTTTAGCTGTTCCTACTAACAAGCTTACTAAAATTTATGAAGCAATCAAAACTCATGAAGACATTCCGCAACATTTATTAAACTCCTTAGAGCACTTTTTCAGCCATTATAAGGACTTAGAAGAGGGCAAATGGGTTAAGCTTAATGGTTGGGTTGGTCCTGAAGCCGCTTACGAAGAAATTTTGGCTAGTGTGGCGCGTTTTAACGATAAAGAGAAAAAATAGGTACTTGTTATCCTATTTACGAAAAATCTCTAGATATTGTCATTCCGGCGTAGGCAGGAATCCATCACTGAATTGGCTTTGCTGTCCGATAAGAGATGGATCCCCCTACCCAGAGATGACAATCTTATGTAGATAACTAATGACAATGAGTCCAATTTAGAGGAATGGTCGCAAAAACTTTTTTACACAAGGTGTCGAGCATAAAGTGCAGTACGTGCTGGAGTAGAAAATTTTTTAACGCGTTCAAAGACCAACTGACATAAGTGGTTGCATAACTCTTGTTGTTTTCTCTATCTCGCTTTCTTTGAAACCATATGGTACTTTATTTCGGGTGATAAAAGCTTAAGGAAATTCGGTGGCATACCATCTTTCTACATTGTTCATCATACTGCTTTTTTTAATATTTTTGGCTGCTTTTTTTTCAGGCACTGAAATCGGTATGATGTCGCTAAACCGCTATAAGTTAAAGCATTTGGTCAAGAAAGAAAACAAACAGGCAATAAGAGTGAATCAAATACTCTCGCGACCTGATCGATTATTGAGTGTGGTGTTAATTGGTAACACCTTAGCTAATATTCTTGCTTCAACAATAGCAACATTGATCGGCCAACATATTTATGGTGATGCGGGAATTGCCATAGCTACCGCCTTTTTAACTCTGGTGATTTTAGTATTTGCAGAAATGATACCCAAAACATTTGCCGCAATTTATCCCCAGAAAGTTGCATTTGCTACATCGCTACCCTTGCAAATTTTACAATGGATTCTTGCACCGCTGGTATATATAACCAGCTTTATGTCCAACGGAGTCTTACGTTTATTTCGAGTCTCAATTGATAAAATACAAAAAGAATCATTGACGGGCGAAGAATTACGTTCCGTAGTGCTTGAAGCGGGAGGTTTGCTACCTGTTGAGCACAAAAGTATGTTAATTAGCCTTTTGGATCTGGAACAAGCAACAGTCGAAGATATCATGATTCCTAAATCAGATATCGTTGGCATTGACATAGAGGAGCCTTGGTCGGAAATTCTCTATCAATTAGAAACAGCAAAGCATACCCGCTTGCCTTTATACCGAGATTCGATAGATGATTTGGTCGGCATGATTCACGTACGTGATGTACTTAATCTGGCTATTGAGAATGAGTTGGATCGTGATAGCCTATTGGATGCCGCTGATAAACCATATTATATTCCTGAAGCAACCCCTCTCAACATTCAGATTTTAAATTTCAGGAAAATGAAAAGACGTAGTTCTTTTGTCGTCGATGAATATGGAAATATTCAGGGCCTAGTCACTATGGAGGATATACTTGAAGAAATCGTGGGCGAGTTTACCACGGATGTCGCTGCATTAAGTCGCGGGATTACCCCCCAAAGCGATGGCTCAGTTATTGTCGATGCCGGACTTACATTACGTCATTTAAATCGTTTAATGGGATGGCACTTACCTCTGATAGGACCTAAAACCTTAAGTGGTTTAATCGTGGAACATCTTGGATATATTCCCCCAGCTGATTCATGTTTGGCTATAGAAAACTATCGTATGGAAATATTAAAAGTAGGCGATAATACGATTAAAAGTGTAAAAGTATTTAAAATGAGTAAAAAGCGTAAATAATACCCAATTTCATTGGGGTGCATTTATTTTCCTAGGTGTTCCAATACCTTTTTACACTGATTAAGAAAATCTTTAAATTGTGTATCCTTAATAAAATATCCATCAATATTAAAATGTTCTGTCGCGATCTTATCTTTGTTGTTATTTGAGGTGGTAAGAACAAAAATTCGTATACTATTAAATTTTGCATGGGTGCGAAAAGATTGCAAAAATTCTAAACCATTCATTTTAGGCATCATTAAATCTAAAACAATGATCGTAGGCAGTACCGGGGTCTCAGTATCATCCTTCGTTAAGATATCCAAGGCTTCAATCCCATTTCGTGCTATTTGCAGTGTAAGAGGCATATTTAATTTGCCAAGCTCTCTTTCTACATAGATGCGATCAATTTCATCATCATCAACAACTAAGATATGAGGGATTGTCATTCCATGAGTCACGCTGCACCTCCTATTTGTTTCGGCCAAGTAAAATAAAATATTGCTCCCTGATTTTTATCTGATTTGACACCAATACTTCCTCCTTGAGCTTCAACAATTTTCTTGGCAATGCTGAGCCCAACCCCGCAGCTTTCTAAAACGTCACGTGGTTGCAGGGTTTGAAAAAGCTGGAAAATTCGATCTTGATATGCGCGTTCAATACCAGGCCCATCATCGGCGACAAAAAACTCATAATAATCATTCTTTTCAACAACACCCACTTGAATGTGCCCCTTTTGAAGATGGTGGTGTTTTACTCCATTATCAATCAGTTCATAAATTACTTCTTGTAATAGTTTTTTTTCTGCCTCGACCATAAAATCACAGTGCTCGCAACAAATATTAAAGTCATTTGCTGCTTCTACTTTGTGGGCGACAGAGTTTACTAATTCGGGAAAATTAATTTTTTCAACTTTTGAGTGCATGCTTCCGGCTTGAGCATATTTTAATAGCCCATCTAATAAATTGGACATGCGATAAGCACGCTGTCGTAAGAAGGTTAGATATTTTCGAGATTGTGAAGTTAATTGATTACCTACATCTTCCTCAATCCAAGAAACTAAATGTTCGATTGCCGGTAAGGGTGATTTTAAATCATGCGCGGCTAAGTAAACAAAACGCTCCAATTCATCTTCTGCATGTTTGACTAAAATTAAATTGGCAATTCTTGCCTTAAATTCTTCGGTAGAGAAGGGTTTAATCATATAATCTTGAGCCCCCTCTTGAAGCATACGCACACATAGTTCCTCGTCTGCTTTCGCAGTGACAATCATAATAGGGGTAGACAGGAGGGACGAATGCTGTCTTATTGCATGGACCAATTCTATTCCGTTCATATTGGGCATCATGATATCGGTAATAATTATTTGAGGATGTAATTTAATCGCCATATCCAAACCTTCTTTACCATCTCGTGCACTGGCGATACGATAATCTTTGCTTAACAGTTCACACAAAAATTCATTCATGGTCGAATTATCTTCTACCACTAAAGCAAGAGGTAGTTGGGCATGATTTTCTCTATTAAGCTGCTTCGTCACTATTTTGCGTTGGCTTACAATGCGAGGGATTTCAATGGTTTTGTGCACTGGTTGTTCACCATGCACCAATTGATCTGCTGGAGCATTTAACGGGATTTGCATGATAAAAAGCGCACCACCTAATTTTGATTGCTGCACTGTAATTTTGCCCTGATGCAATTCGATAAAATCTTTTACAATTGCTAACCCTAAACCAGTACCTTCTGAATGCCCCATGCTTTCCTCCATTTGAAAGAAACGTTCAAAAATCGCTTCTCTGTACTCAGAAGGAATTCCTGGGCCATTATCTTCAATGGATAACTCCGCATGCGCATTTTTTTTATCGAGCTTCAGATTAATGGTTCCATGAAAAGGACTAAATTTTATCGCATTGGAGAGCAAGTTGATGATCACACGCTCAATTTTTTCATAATCAATTTGAATGCATAATTTTGGGGGGAGAGAGTAAGAAAGGTGTAACCCTTTTGCTTCAATATCTGCCTCAAATAAAGAGAGAATCCTTTTAATAAGGTGGACAAAATCAATGTTATAATAATTAATTTGTAATCTACCCGAATCAAATTTTGCAATATCTAATAAATCATTTACATGTTTTAATAAGAGATGTGCATTCTCTTTCATTAATTGTATTCTTTTGACTTGCGATGGTGCTAAAGTTTTATCTCGTAACAAAGTATCTATGGGGCCCAAAATTAACATGAGTGGGGTACGCAACTCATGACTGATATTCGCAAAAAATTGCGTTTTTAGTTGATCAAGCGATGCCAAATTGTAATTAGCAATTTGTAATTTTTTGTTAATGACTTGAATTTCTTGCGCTCGTTGATAAATTTCAATCTCCATTTCCCCGGCACGGGTACGCAACGCCTCCATTGCTTTTAGTTGATCATAGCGAGTTTTTTTTAGCTGAATGTATTCTGTGACGTCTTCGACTCGATGAATAATATATTTAATTTTTTTATGGTTATCGAAAACGGGTAGATTTATCGGACTCCAATAACGCTCTTCATATCCTCCGCCTTGTTCGCTAGGGCGGCGAATATCGTATTTTTGGATTGCCATGGTGTCATGAGTTTTATTTTTTAACACTCTATTTAATGAATCGTTTAAATTACTTACTCCAGTTGCCTGAGGGTCTTCTGGATTATCTGGAAACACTTCAAATATATTTTTCCCAATAATTTGTTCTCTAGTTACCATAGTGGCGTGCAGATAATTATTGCTGGCAGCAATAATCGTAAACTCTTTATCTAGAACAAGATAAAGTCCAGGAGCAGACTCAAAAATAGATTTATAATCAATGGGATCTTTTGTACTATCCATTGTAGCACCTCACAATCCGTGTATACTAAGTATAAAATATATACAGTATATTTAAAAGTAATTCAGCGGATGTGTTAACCTGCTATAGTTCATCACTTTGTTTGAGGGTCACTACTTGTGCTGTGAACATATACCCTCCATTGCGAATGGTTTTGATTAAGGCGGGTTTTTTGGCATCAACTTCTATCTTTTGGCGAAGCCTGCTTATTTGCACATCAATTCTGCGATCAAAAGGATTTAAATCACTGTTTTTAGTGATCTGCAGCAGGAGCTCACGATCCAAAATGCGTTGGGGTTGTTGCACAAAAGTAAGTAGCAAATCATATTCCCCTGCGCTTAATGATAATTCTTCATTAGCATTACTGAACACTTGCCTGGATGCAGGATAAAGCCGCCAATTGGCAAAAACAAGAACCTCTTTTTCATGATCCGATTGCTGTTTTGCACGTAACACCCGTCGATTAATTGCACTAACGCGCGCATGAAGTTCTCTTGGCAATAGAGGCTTTACAATAAAATCATCTGCCCCCGCTTCGAGTACTTTGATGCAGGCTTCTTCATCTGGGGTATCATTGATAATCAATAAAGGTACTGGATAATCTGTATAAAATTGATGAATCGCCTGAGGGCTATTTTTTAAAATAGCCCAGCTAATTAAAATAGCAACAACTTTCCCTAACCCGTTCTGAATGGGAGTTAATTGATTTTGCTGCACGATATTTATATTAAATTGAGCAAAGTATTTTTTGAGATCCTCACTCACAGGATCGTTATCAATAAATAATAGATAACTGGGTTGTGGCATTAATTTATTCCCGATTTTTATAAGCCCTATTCGTCATAATTTTGTCAAGATTAATATAGACTTGCAATTATTTTCGATATTATCTTAGAAAAAGAAGCTGAAAGCCTATCGATTTTCTATGTGGCTGTAAGTTGGCTCTACTATAAAATATTTCCTGAGAGGAATAGAGCATCACCTTTTCCCCAGCTAAGAAAATACATTATCTCAAGACATCGCTCAAGGAGAGAGGATGAATCATAAAAGTGCTCCATTTTCAAATTGGTTCGTTGCTGAACAGGACCGGAAACAAATCCATCCTCAGTCGCAAGAAATGCATCAATTTTTCTCGAGGCGACAATTTAATTTGTGGATGGAAGGATTGGTTGATTTTTTGAATAAAAATGATGGGGTGCAGATTACATGGGCTGCTTTACTTGATGAGTGGAATGTTGAGCAACTACAAGCGGTATTGGACTATTTTTCTAACCCAGAGTTTGCTGCTTTAGTGAATGCCATTTTCTTCTACAAATTCCACCCTGACAAATTGTTTACTGAGGTAATACATCCGGAAAAGCTCATTTCGGTGCAAATGCGTTTAGGGCTATTGCATCATTACATTGAATTAATACAACAACAATTATATCGAGTTGCCTTAAAAAATGATTTAATTCCAGCAGTTGATTATTTCTTACATAACGAAGAACCCCCTCAAGGTATCCTCATCGAGATCAATGAAGAGCACAGACAACTGATACTGGCTGCAGTTAAAAAACTTAGAGTAAATGTGAGCTTAAGTCAGGAAAAACCTGAGGATAGTGATTGGTTACATGATCTGAAGCGCGCTTATAAATTCTCATTTAATCCAAATCGTTTAATCGATGCAGTGATGATGCTACAGCAAAGTTTATTATCCGAAGTTATAGAACAAGAACAACGTTCTGTTATTTTTCGAGAAAAAATGGTGATTTTGTACCATCAACGTTCTTCTGCAGAATGTTTGGACTTATACGGTTATTTTGCTAATGAGGATACGCGTTGTTTAATGTACACTTTTTATAAAATCGTACAAGCTAGTGCTATTGACTGGTTACCTATTCTAAACACAGAAGAAAGAATTACGGTGCTGAACGTGTTTGATGCTTTATGCTGTGTTCTGGAAGCATTACGAATCGAATTAAAAAATAGACATTTGCTTGCTGCGCCTTATAGGTATGATTTAGCTGATCCAAACATCGATGCAGGTGAGCGTAATCGCGATGCAGTGTTTCGAGTAATAAGAGTTTATCAACAAATTCCCGTCATTCCAGATAATGTAATTGAAGAATTATTTCAATCTATTGAATGTTCTGATTGAATGAAACCTGTTGGCGACGCTAATATTTTAGCAAAATAAGGCAATTATGTACGCCGATACTCGAATACTTCATGTACGGCGTATGGGTGCTCTAAGGCCACATCATTTTAACTCAACCTTGAGAAGGCTTTACAGGTCTAGAATATTAATTCGCCTTATTATTTTTTTTCTTATCTTCTAAAAGAAACAAACGCAAATATTTAATGATTAAAGCTCCTAGCTTTCTTTCCCTGCCCGATTGAGTCAGTGGAATACCAATTTTTCGTGAAATTTTAGCTTTAAGGGCAGAGATGCCAACCAATCTTTTCCATGAAAATCCACCAAGATTCATTTTTCTCACCTCCTCATGATAAATAGGCGAGTATACTCTTGTTTTTCATAGTTTAAAGTAATTTTTATTGCGATTTTTAGAGCTATTTGCAATTGGTACGATTGGCCAAAATAATGTGATTTTAGCGTATTGAACATCAAGGTTAACCCAACTATAACGAGTAATCTTCACTCAGTAACGCAATGTTCGGAGGGAGAGTCCTGTGATATTTGAGATGGCGTAAGTATTGGAACAGCCCTCTATTCCTGATCATGAGAAGGGCTGTTTAAATGCCAATTATAAATATAACTGTCAATGGTGTTTATGTGTTTGAGTTGGCTCAGTAAAGGTTCTTTAGCAAATTGTAATAAATGAAAAATGACATCTTTTTTGCTTCCACCAAAATCCTCTTCATACCAATCGTATAATTTAGAGATGATTAGTTTTCCTTCAATAACATTTACGCCTCTAAGTGAGTTAATGTAATTCGAGGCAGCTTGATTTAATTGTTCTTCAAGCAGGTTTCCTTGATATATTTTTCTACTAAGATTAGGTGCGCCAATAGTGCCATTACTTAAGGCATAATGAGTGCGAGGATCATTCCAAATCGCTCTGATGATGCGGTTATTAATGTCATCTAAAGTTAAAGAAGTGTCTTTTACCGTGATTAGATTAGCTCCCCATGGGCCTATACTAAATAATCCTGGTGAAATATTAATTTCTTGGATTGAAGTCACGGGATAATAATTAGCTATAATTTGCACCGTAAGAGCATTGTATACATTAATCCAATACGCCAATTGTTCATCGCGATTGTAATTATCAATATTTACTTCAGACATGCTCTTTAAATAGTCTTTAAGTAAATTTAAGTCTGTTTGAGTCATGTGGGCATAATCAACCAGATTGATATTTTCTTCATTGGTAACAATACGGCGATTTAGAAAATCTTGCCAAAGTTTATGAGAAATCACTTCTTTTGATAAAGGGTTATTTACTTCCCATTTTGGCCATAAATTTTTATAAAAAGACGCATTTGCTAACCCTGATATGAGAAGCATTAGTATAAGAAGATATTTACTGCGAAATACTGTTTTAAACATGAATTATTGCTCTGTTGCGAAGGGCGTTTCCTATGGTGTTGCCATCTAAAAACTCTAATTCTCCACCAGAAGGGATACCATGCGCCAATTGCGTAATATTGATGGGCAGATTATGCAAAAGCTGGTGAATAAAATGAATGGTCGTTTGTCCTTCTATACTGGGGCTTAACGCCAATATCACTTCTTTCACTTGTTCTTGGATGATAAGGTTTTTAAGTCGGGGTAGTCCAATGTCTTCTGGTCCTAATCCATCGAGTGGAGATATTTTTCCCATGAGAACGAAGTACTTCCCTTGAAACGCGTTGCTTTGTTCTATAGCAGATACATCAGCTGGGCTTTCTACGACACAAAGTAAGGAGGAATCCCGATTTGGATTTTGGCAGAGAGTACAAAATTTTTGCTCTGTATAATTAGCACAGCGTTCACAATGATGAATGTTGTTCATCGCTTGCTCTAGACATGAGGCAAGGTGTAACCCTCTCTGTCTTTGATGCTGGAGTAAATGAAACACCATACGCTGTGCTGATTTTGGACCTATGCCTGGCAGACAGCGTAGCGCTTCTACCAGACGGTTTAACATATCCATCGTTAGGACTATTCCTTATCGCCGCCCATTAAGTCAGTTGGAATGTTTAGACCAGCGGTCAATTGACTGATTTTTTCTTTAGACGCTTTTTCAATTTTTCGTACGGCATCGTTAATCGCGGCAGCAACTAAATCTTCCAACATTTCTACATCTTCTTCCATCATTGTAGGTTTGATTTTAACTTCAGTAGCATCATGTCGGCCGTTCATTTTAATAACGACCATCCCACCACCTGCTTCACCAGTGACAACTAATTGACTTAGTTGTTGTTGCGCCTCTTGCATACGTTGTTGCATTTTTTGCGCTTCTTTCATCAGGTTGCCAAGATTTTGATTCATATCCATTATTAAGGCCTCATATGTTTAGGTTTAAAAATTCAATCTATTATAAGTCATCTTTTAGCGGGACAATAGAATTTTTGACCAGTTCCGCTGAAAATTCTTGCTGAAGTTGCTGGAACATCGGATCATT